>CASBQE010000353.1 GCA_949127665.1 Synechococcales cyanobacterium PMM_0083 | reverse complement strand
TCCAAGAGCTGTTGGGTTGCCGCTCTGCCTCCTGGTCGGAGGATTTTCTTGCCAGCAGCAGCAAGGACTTGATGCCCCGATGCTGAGTTTAGATTTAAGGTTTTTTGAGTCATGACTGACCTCCTATTTGGCTGTCGTTCTTATTTTACTAGCTCGAAAGAGCAGTTTCTATGAGGTAGCTCATCTTGAGACATCCAACATTAACTATGGAAAGACAATCTTGGAGATCGGCGCAGCTCCCAAAACAATATAGGCAGCGTTTCGCAGCACACTTTCGGAATAGAGAATCTTTTGAACGTTTAGGCTGGGCGCACGTTTGGCGGTGGCATTGTAAGTTGCGATTTCCCCTTCTAGGCTAAAATCGCTACCAGTACGGTAGTGCTCGTCGTCGTGCATTGCTTGAAAGATGAAGCTATAGATGGGATTAAGATTCATGCTCGTATCATAATTTTCGGCGGACACCCAAAGATGATCTTGCTTGATATCGGCAAACATTTCTGCGGCATTGTTGTAACGCGAATACCATGAAAATTCTACGTTGAGCGGGATACTCTGAAATTCTTCCCAGAGCCAATCACACAGTTCTAAGATTGTTGCCTCGGCAATTTCCGCCGGAGGGCTTTGTCACTTTACCCATAAAATGGCCAACTTGTGAATCATAAAGTGGCTGAAAGTTCACGAAAGTAGTCCGTTTCAGGCGATCGAGAAATCAACTTTTGTATCATAACTTGGCGTTGAGTTCCAAAATTGAATCATAATAAGGCGATGAGTTCTTTTTAAGAATTGCGTTCCAATCTCACTGAAAACAGCAGTTTTGCAAGAACTCTCAGCCAAGATATGGTTCAAACCGATAAGTTCTATCAATCGGGAGGAGTACTCAACTTGAACCCAAGAGAATTTGAACGCTGGTGCCAAACACTTAATTTACCAGCAGCAACCGTCGAAGCTATCGCCAAGATTCGGTCAGCTCCCCCAAGCCGTCGCGTCCAGGGACGAGCCTCTAATGTCAGTGGCACCTATCCTTCCCAAAAAATGGGGCTGACCATCCAATTTGAAAGCCACAAAGTGGAATTGTGGGCAATCTACTTGATGGAACACGACCCAACTGTTCTAGAGTATTACGACCAACCCTCCTGCTTTAAAATTCAGTACACCAACAAATCTGGGCGCAAAATCGGTCACTACCACACGCCAGACTTCTTTGTCCTGAGCACCGAGTCAGCCGCCTGGGTAGAATGGAAAACCGAAGCTCAACTACAGAAACTGAGTGAAAAATATCCCACTCGTTATCAGATAGCCCCAGATGGGTCGTGGCGATGTCCTCCAGGTTCCGCTTATGCCGAACCACTCGGACTCAAGTATCAAGTCCGCACTGATGCCTCATTAGATCCCATCTACATCCAGAACTTAATCTTTCTAGAGGACTATCTCAGATTTAAAGCAGACAGTAATTTGTCGATTCAAGCACTGGTAAAAGAGAGAGTGAAAACTTCACCAGGAATCACCTTGGCCAATCTATTGGCATCGGAATCGCACATCAGTGCTAACGATGTCTATGTAATGCTCGTGCAGGGCGACCTTTACGTCCGGCTCTCAGAGATTCCGCTAGTGCAGCACGAACGAGTACGGCTATATCCAGACCGCCAGACTTATGACACTTATCTAGAGAGTTCTCAACACCAAAAAGGCACCTCACTCGCGCTGACGACACCGCCGATACTAACTGCCAACACTCGTTTGCGCTGGGATGGCAGACTCTGGACATTAGTTAATCTGGGGGAGACAACCACTACCCTACTACCAGAAATCGGACAGCCACTGCAAATATCTTCCGCATTCTTTTATCAGCTCCTCGATGGGGGAGCTATAAGCTTCCCTGAAACAGAAGGAGCGACAAATCCAGAAGTGATGGCACTAATGGAGGGAGCATCGCCGAGCGATCTCAGAGCAGCTAATCAACGGTTTGGAGCAGTCATGGCTGACCGAGAGCAAGGAACAGCAGGGCAGAGTGATATCCCCAAACGGACTCTCAGCCGATGGGTAAAGCAGTTTCGAGCAGCAGAACTTAAATATGGTTGCGGCTATGTTGGACTACTTCCTAGAACCCAATCACGGGGGAACCGCACAGCCAAAGCCCCAACCGCAACCAGTGAATTACTCAACACCTTTATTTTCGAGCAGTTTGAAACCCCCACCCAAGCACCCGCAGCTTCAGTCTATCGGGCGTACCAAAGAGCTTGCGAACAGCAAAACCTGGACCCACTATCAAGTCGTGCCTTCTATCAACGGCTCCAGCACCGCCCTCAGAACGAGCAGATTGAAAAGCGTAAAGGCTCCAAAGCCGCCTATCGGACTCAACCGTGGTATTGGGAACTAACTTACACTACCCCTCGCCACGGCGACCGTCCCCTGGGAATCGTTCATATAGACCACACTCAACTCGACATAGAGTTACGTTCGGCGACAACTGGGCGATTGCTGGGAAGACCTTGGCTGACGCTGATGGTAGATGCCTATTCCCGCCGCATCCTCGCCATCTATCTGACCTTCGACCCACCCAGTTATCGTTCCTGCATGATGGCGATTCGCATCTGCGTCCAACGGTTCGGTCGCTTCCCGCAAGCCATCGTGGTTGATGGGGGGAAAGAGTTTCACAGCGTCTATTTCGACACCTTGCTCGCACGGTATCACTGTACCAAGAAGACTCGTCCCGCAGCGAAACCCCGCTTTGGTAGCGTGATTGAGCGACTGTTTGGGACTACCAATACCCAGTTAATCTTCAACTTGTTAGGCAACACCCAAGCGACCAAACAAGTGCGAGAAATTACCAAGGCAGTTAACCCTAAACAACATGCCCTGTGGACATTAGGCGATTTATACACCTATTTAGTTGAGTATGCCTATGTTATTTACGACCAAAACGAACACCCAGCCCTATCGATGTCACCTCAGAGTGCTTATGAACAGGGTGAAATAAACACCGGAGAACGACTGCATCGGCGGATTGCCTATGATGAAGACTTTATCCTTGCCACTCACCCCAGTCCGCGTTCGGGACAGGCTTTAATCCAGCCTGGAAAGGGGATTAAACTCAATTATCTCTACTACTGGAGCGATGCTTTCCGGCACCCTGAAGTCGAACGCACAAAAGTATCCGTGCGTTATGACCCCTTCGATTTAGGTGTGGCTTATGCTTACGTTCAAGGGCGATGGGTCAAGTGCATTTCACAGTATTACAGCATTTTCTCAGGACGAAGCGAACGAGAACTGCTATTGGCTTCGCTAGAAATCAAACAACAAGCCAAACTTACCCAGACTCCCACGACTATCTCTGCTAAACGTCTGGCTGATTTTCTCAACGATGTCACCGCTCATGAGGCTCTGATGCTGCAACGTTTGCGCGATTTGGAGGGGCAAAATGTTCTCAATTCACTCGGACAAAGATCGTCGTCTGCTCCACAGATCCAGATCCAGGCACAGACCGAACAACTGGCTCCCAGTAGTCTTCAAGACCTTGCTCCCATTCAACCTAATCCAGCCTTAGTCTTAGATCTGTCCCAAATCCCACTATTTGAGGAGTACCGTTAATGAAGGATGTTGTGACTCTCGACCTGACACTGGAATTAACAGCCAAGTTGACTCACTTTAAAGAATATGCCGTTTCACATCCTCAACTACTCCAAGTAGATAAGGTGTTGATGCAAGCGATTCAAGAACCCGCTGGGTTTGCTCATGTGCTGATCTATGGGCCTTCTGGGGTGGGTAAAACGACGATGATCCGTCAAATTTCCCGAAGGTTAAATGAGATTTTACCAGCAACTTCTATAGACCGCTCCAGCTATAGTCATGGTGGTTCTGCGCCAGTGCCCTTATTGCTGATAGAAACACGTCCACCGGATGGTGGAGCATTTAACCGAGCGGATTACTATCGCACTGCGCTGAAACTGTTGGGAGAACCCTTCTACGAGCGTCGGTTGTTGGTCGATATCGATACCGAACAAACTATTGAGAAGAAAGGACGTGGACGGAGCAAAGCGACCCAGTTCAATGATTCTCCCGAACTGCGTCATGCTCTGGAAGCTGCGATGTCCAAGCGGGGAGTCCGAGCAGTGATTCTTGACGAAGCCCAACATCTGATGAAAATAGGTAGTGGAGCCAGTGGCGGTAAGCTGCTCGACCAATTGGATTGGATTAAATCAATGACGAATGTGACTGGGGTACTGCACATTCTGATTGGGACTTATGAATTGTTAAACTTCCGCAATTTAAGCGGTCAGGCATCGCGGCGGGGGCTGGATCTGCATTTTCCACGCTATCTATTTCAACACGAACAAGACCGTCAGGATTTTCAGGGGGTGTTATTGGCATTGCTGAAGCAGGTGCCGCTGACGACTGATATGCCTGCTTTGATGCAGCATTGGTTCTATTTTTACGAACGGTCGATTGGCTGTATTGGTGTGCTCAAGGACTGGCTGATTCGGGCAGTGGCAGCAGCTATCCGTGACGGTAGTGATACTTTGACTCAAGGGCGATTGGAGGAACATGCGTTGTCTTTGTCTCAATGCGAACGGATGGCTCTGGATGCGATTGAGGGCGAGCAAAAATTGGGCTACTCTGAAAGTCGGCGCGACCATTTATGGCGGTTGCTACAATCTGGGATGACCTCAACAACTGTTCCTACGTCTGTTGTCTCAACAACAGCGGTTGTCGAGGATGTCTCGCCACCTGCTAAAAAGCCGAGGAAGAAGCGTTCTGCTCCGTCAACTACTGAATCAGTAACGGTACCTGTCGAGACTGTCGAGACTGTCGTTGAACCTGTCCCGCCTAAGAAAAGAAGGAGTAAAAAGGCTGTCACCACGTCAGAGCCAGTCCCAGAAACAGTCCCAGAAACTTTGAATGTCACTAGCAGCGATCTGGCAGTAGATGTGGTTCAGGCTGAAATTCCGCTACTTGTAGCCGAGCCAGCTAAGAAAAAAACCTCAAGGCGTGTTGGACAGCGCAATCCACAACGAGATCCAGTTGGCTGAGATTTTTTTTGGGGTGAACTATTTTTATTAGAAGGTACTTAAACTTGTGAAGCATAACCTGGCTTTTTACGCCATTTTATGGGTAAAGTGACAAGCGCAGCTATTGCTCTGACGCTCACATCTGACTCGTCAAGCACGGGCAAACAAAGGCCCCACCGCCAACGAACCATACTTGGAGTGGATAACAAGATAGGGATTTCGAGCATTGCTTAATTTGCCACAGTCGATCGCCGACATCACTTCCCATCGGCAGCGCGGGCAACATCTTCCCATTCCGCCCAAACCTTCAACCGCTGATCGTATAATTTTGGTGCGAACTGGGTAGCGAATTCGCCAAGGAGTAGTCGTAACGGTGGATGCTCGGCATCTACTAGTTTGAGAATAGCTGCGCTCGATCCGGCCGGATCGCCGCTTTTAGTACTTCCAATTCGCTTGTTCCGTCCGTCCCGCAAGC
>CASBQE010000352.1 GCA_949127665.1 Synechococcales cyanobacterium PMM_0083 | reverse complement strand
TCAGCCCATTGAGAATAGGGATGCTTTGATAGGTTGGAATTGTAATAACGGGGATCATGGGAGACTTCGGCACCAATCCAGTCAGGCAACGCGATCGCCTGCTTTTCATCCGTAAGTTCAACCTCTGCCACAATCAAGCCCTGATTTTCTGCGCCAAATTCATCAATTTCCCAAACTAACTCACCCAATTTCACTCGATAACGTGTTTTTTGAATTAGCGGTGGTTCGCATAGGGTTTGCAATAATTCCTCAGCATGATCCAGCGGAATTTCATACTCATATTCCGCGCGGGCAATTCCTGCTGTTGCACCCTTAATGGTTAAATATGCCTGTTCACCTGAAATTCGCACCCGCACCGTTTTGCTTGGAGTGCTGACTAAATAGCCCTGGCAATAAAACACACCTGTTCCCAGCGATCGCCAATCATCATTTTTCACCAAAAACTTACGCTCGATTTCAGTTGGCATGAGGGATAGGCTCTGACAAACAAAATATCTTTCTATTAATAACCCGCTGCCGCAAAATCAAGATCGCAGCTATGAAACACACGCTCAACGTGGCTTTCCCATTTGCCATCAGAATAAAGTGTCACCAATCGTAAACCAGGTTGTTCTTCATCTAACGCAAATTTATCGCTATTTGGCTTGAATTGAATGCAGGTTGAGGGAGTGCCTAGATAGTTTACTCGATTGCGTTGACGGCTAAAATTTTGATGAATATGCCCAAACAAAACAACTTTCACATGAGGATGGCGATCGCACACCGCAAAAAAATCTTCTGCATTCAGTAGCCCAATGTCGTTCATCCAGTCGGAGCCATTTAAGAAAGGCGGATGGTGAAAGGCAATCAGCGTCGGGGCACCCTGCGATTGACTGAGTTCTTGATCAAGCCATGCCAAGCTTTTAGCCGTGAGAGAGCCATGAACACAGCCAAATACGCTGGAATCTAACAAAACGATGTGCCACGAGTCTGCACGAAAAGATTTCTGCGGCGAAATGGGCGATCGCATTAGCACCTGCGCCATTGTCTTGGGGCAATCGTGGTTTCCAGGCACCCAATACGCCGGAATTGCCAGCGGTGACAGCATCTCTTGCAATAGCTCATAGGATTTTGCCGTACCATCCTGAGACAAATCACCTGTTAAAAGAAACAGATCAGGTCGCCGTTCTAAAGCGTTTACCTGATCAATCACGGCTTGAAGCGATCGACTGGTTCGCAAACCTAACAACTCTTTTTGGGCATCGGCATACAAATGAGTATCGGTGATTTGGGCAACTAGCAGGGATGAGGGAGAGTTGACAGCGATCGCACTCATAAAAAAGTTCTAACATTGCAGTCTGTGAATTCAGCCAATTAACAACACACATTACGCTGAAATAAACAGCTATAGAAATTCTATACATACAGTACTGTGGCTGAGACTTTAGACCTGCGATCTACCTCAGCAAGCGGTATGATTTCAATCACATGAAAGTTCCGTATTAAAGGATTATTAATCCATGGGGCAAGAACCCATTATTGCCATCGATCACGTTAATCACTACTTCGGCTCAGGACGACTCCGCAAGCAAATTTTGTTTGAGATCAGAACAGAGATCCAACCAGGAGAAATTGTGTTGATGATGGGTCCTTCTGGTTCTGGAAAAACCACGTTATTGACGCTGATTGGGGCACTTCGGTCTACCCAAGAAGGCAGTATGAAAGTCCTAGGTCAGGAATTGAACAGTGCCCCAAATCAGATATTGGTAGGGCTGCGGCGCAATATTGGCTACATTTTTCAAGCGCATAACTTGCTAAATTCTCTGACTGCTCGCCAAAACGTGCAAATGTCTATGGAGTTGCATGAGAATCTATCTGAGCGACAGCGGCGACATGGGGCTGAAGAGATGCTAGAAGCGGTTGGGTTGGCAAATTGGAGCCGCTCCTATCCACAAGAGTTATCGGGTGGGCAGAAGCAACGAGTGGCGATCGCCCGTGCCCTTGCTAGCCATCCCAAAATTGTTTTAGCGGATGAACCCACTGCCGCCCTAGATAAACAATCGGGTCGAGATGTGGTAGAAATCATGCAAAAACTAGCAAAGCAGCAGGGATCATCCATTTTATTAGTGACCCACGACAACCGCATTTTAGATGTAGCAGATCGCATTGTTTACATGGAGGATGGCTATCTGTCACCGTTGGAAACGGCTCCTGTCTAAATGCCATGCCTGACGATTTCAATGGTCTTAATAATGAGTATCTGAAGCAGCAGATTGAGACGCGACACAGCCAGAAATAAAGAACTCTGTGCGAATTTTATTAAACTCAATCAAGTCTCCATCTTTGAGAAATCGCTGCTGCAATGGGACTAACTTAGAGCGGTTGACGTAGGTGCCGTTGCTGCTCCCTAAATCCATAATGCAAAAACCCTCGTGTGGGTGATGCCCGATGACTGCGTGGCAGCGAGAAATGGATTTTTCTAAAATGGCGATCGCGCAATTACTGCTGCGCCCAATCAGCCAACTGCTTGCCACTCCAGTGACTTGAGTGGACTGACTATTTGTCAGGTTAGTCGTCAAAAAAGCGGTACGACCTGTGGTGACAGCTTGAATGTAATTAGAGCTAATTTCACAGCGGCTTGGCGCATTCAAAATAGGTTCGATGAAGGTTGCAACCTGGCTAAAATTTTGTCCAAGTTCTTCAATCAGAGATTCCGAAATAGACGGATTTTGCTCTAAAAACAGGTGCGTGCGTAGGTCAACTTGACCAGAAGATTTCAGATTCAACATGCTTACCTAATCTAAAAAACCTATGACAATGCAACAACAAGCGAATAACCGAGTTGCTGAATCTAGACCCTGGATGCAACCTAATTGATGAGTAAATCTTATCGAAACAGTGAGAAATTACTCTCAGTTTAGTTTTGGGTCTAGCTAAGTGCGACTACATAGACTAAACATCAGCTTCATTACCTAACGCAATAACTTAAGCCAAACTTTTCTAAATCTTTATAGAGTCTGCCACTATTGCCAATCTCTTTAAAGCGTTCTTAAGTATTTATTCCTGCTCTTTCGTTACCACAACGCGCGCCGCCGTAGATCCGAGTTTTTACTATTTTGATCGGTTGAAGTCGGGACTGGAGTAGGTCTACCTGGATTTAACTTTTCAATCTCGGCTGAAATATTCGCTTGATTAGGAACTTGAACGCTAAGCCCAGTATTGATCGTTTGATAGGTCTGCCTACCCAAATTAAACCTGTTTTGCCACCAGCCTTGAGAACTGGCATACCGAATTCCAATCAAAGATAGAATGAAAAGTATCAGTGCTGGAACCCACCAGGCTGTTTGTTGTCGCTGCTTTTCAGCACTCTTTTCCGCGCTCATCGTTTACGCTCCGTTGAGGGTTTGCTGTCAGCGATCGCATTAGACATCCAGCCTATATTAGCCGTTCCTTGCGTTCTACTTCATGATCTCGTCATCTTGCCCCCAAAAGCCCTGATGCTTAGTGACCGTTAAGTCTCCCAACACTTTTACTTGGCAAGACAATCGACGATTTTTTTCTAGAGCATGAGGGGGTAAAGATAGGCGCGTTTTCTCTTGCCAGCCCATTTCTGAAACCGCTCCTTCAATTTGAACCGCACAAGTACCACAGGTGCCAAAGCCGTGACAGTTAATCGTGTTGGCTGCACCGTTGTAAACTGCCGCTCCATTATCCAACATCACTTGACGAAGATTGGCACCCAGTTCGCACTCAAACGTTTTACCTTGAGCTTTGATAGTCAGCATGGTGATACACTCTCTTGAAGGTTTTTGCTATCAGTGTTCTATGAGGAAGCTTTCGAGGGTCTAAAAAGTCGATAAAATCACTCTACAACTATTTTTTATCTATCAATTCAAAATTGCAAGACCACTAAGAGATAATTTGTAGATTTGATTTTCTAGAATCACACAGTTGTTGAAGGTTTGGAATAGGGTTTGCTATTGCAAGTAAGCGGCTGTGACTCCCTCAATCTGACTGATGCAATTTTGTCAGTCAAATGAACCTCTTTTGTTTTAGCCAAACCACTTTCTAGTGTCTAGCCCTATGTAAAAGTTCGTCGACAAAATATTTCGGATACTCAGGAAATCTCTGAAGAGAGAGTTAGTCAGGGGGGTAGAGTCTGTCCCATAAAACTTAAATTCATTCAAATCACTTGAGATAGTGGGTGAAAAACCGTAAGCCTAACCTATTAGAGTGGCAAAATGGTCATACCGTATAACAAAAAATGACTATGACGATTCTCGCAACGTTGAATGCTGCCCTAGAACAGGGAATGGCTCTAAAGGTGATTAGTGGGCTGAACAATTTTGATCGCGATCGCGTTGCTGCGGTGGTCAATGCCGCTGATCAAGGCGGAGCCACCTTTGTAGACATCGCCGCCGATCCAGACCTGATTCGCATGGTGAAGCGGTTAACTAGCCTGCCCGTGTGTGTCTCTGCGGTGGAGCCTGATAAGCTGGTTGCGGCGATCGCAGCCGGAGCCGATTTAGTCGAAATTGGTAACTTCGACAGCTTCTATGCTCAGGGCATCCGCTTTGAAGCCGCTGAAGTGCTGGGGATCACCCGCGAAACGCGCCGCTTGCTGCCTTCTGTGACTTTGTCGGTAACAGTTCCCCACATTTTGGAACTGGATCAGCAAGTGCAACTCGCCGAAGCTCTGGTCAACGCGGGGGCAGACCTGATTCAAACCGAAGGCGGCACGAGTAGCGCTCCGGTTCATGCGGGAACCTTGGGCTTACTTGAAAAAGCGGCTCCAACGCTGGCGGCTGCCTATGAAATTTCTCGTGGGGTGAAAGTGCCTGTGCTGTGTGCTTCTGGCTTGTCTAGTGTGACGGTGCCCTTAGCGATCGCGGCGGGTGCTTCGGGTGTGGGCATCGGCTCTGCGATCAATAGACTCAGCAGCGAAGTGGAAATGATTGCGGTAGTTCGCAGCATAGTAGAAGCACTGGCGGTGAACAAGGTGCGCGATCGGGTTTAGGAGATCCGTAGGGGCGCAGCATTCGGCAGATGGTTCTGCTTGAGTTGCAAGGATTTTTGCCCGAATGCTACGCCCTTACAACCGCAAGGTTCGATATTTTTAGTGTATGACTAACCCAGATTCACAATTCACCCCAGATGAGTTGCAGCAGTGGCAATCGGCGATCGCAGAAGCCGATCGCCACAATGTTTGGTGCCATTGCAAATATTGTGATGCGGAATGGATAGCTTC
>CASBQE010000351.1 GCA_949127665.1 Synechococcales cyanobacterium PMM_0083 | reverse complement strand
GAGGGTTGAGCGTAGTCGAAACCCGGTAATTTAGGTTAGCTTTAATTTCGCCCTTCTACTTATAATCCATTGCCGATCAGGGTAAAGGGTGCCCAGAAGTAAGGACGGGCAAAATTGCCTCCCTCGCGGATGAGGGATAGTTGAGCTTGACGCAACGCCTCAGCTTTGGTCATCGGTTTCTCGGCAGTGCTGCTTGCCAGCCTACGGTAAAACTCAGACATCAGTACACTCGTACTGGCATCATCCACAACCCAGAGAGAAGCCATCACCGCTTTGGCACCATTGTTCAAGAAATAGGAGCTTAGCCCAGAGATTTCTATTCCATCTTGATCCCCGCCCAACGCCGTTTCGCAAGCAGACAGCACCACCAGATGGATATTGCTTAAATTTCGCAGGGTTTTGATTTCGGGAATGGTGAGTTTCTCGCTAGTGCCCAACACCAGGAAGGAATCTTCCGAGCGACCTGCAACAAACTTACCGTGAGTGGCGATATGCAAAATTTTATGCTTGCTTAGATTGTCTCGCAGGGTGCGAAAGTCAAACGACTGGTTGAGGAACTTTGAGCCAGAGAAGCCGCTGTTTGACTTAGAACTCGATTGAGTTTGTTGAATAATCGCGTTGAGTTCCCCAGGCACATTCGGCAACGGCGGATCATCTTTAAACTCCGATGCACCCATCGCCAAAATGGAAGTCTGGTTGCTGGCGGGTAGCCTGTCGCGCAGATCCGTCAACTCGGCAGATAACACCGTGGAAACCGCATAGTTTTCAATCAGAAATTTTTCGCCATCAAATAGGGCACTCATGGGAATATAGCGGGTGACGCGATCCAGCGAGAACACCAGATTTTGAATCTTGTTTGCCTTCAGTTCTGATTCCAGTGGTTTGATCAGCCAGTCATACAGTTGCTTGCCAGACGTGACAATAGCTGGGCGCGCAGTCGGACTAGAGTCTTGCAGCGCTTGACGAAACTTCAGCACGGTTTCCCCCAACTGCCTCCGGGAAACAGGCACCGCCACAGTTTTGACAATCCCGCCTTTTGCCGCCCACAGTAGCCAGATTTTGTCTTCCAACACAAAGGGATAAATCAACACCGTGCCCGGTTGCGATTCCACAATTTCCTTCGCTTTAGACGACAAGTTGCGCGGATCGAACAGGGCATCATCCACCGATTTGCGCTGGCGGATTTCTTTCTCAAAGCTGGAAACCGTCTGGTTGTATTGCTGCGTCAGGGCTTGCTGTTGGTCGTTGAGTTGGCTGAGTTGGTCACAGCGGCTTTGTTCACAGGCATCCACCTTTTGCCCAAAGGCGATCAAGCTGCCGTGTTCTTTGAGGATTTTGGCTTCACTCGCCGTCGTCGCAATCCCCATCGAGGTCGTCGTTCTTGCCTCACGGGTAAATTCCCGAATCTCCTGGATTTTCAGCAGTTCCAACACTTGCTGTGCTTCCAGAATTCGCCCCTGCGCTAACAGCAAATCTGCCAGAGAACGATAGGTGCCAGACACCGATTGAGCATAGGATTCTTGCAACTCACGGGAAAGGGTGCGGAGTGGCTCCCGAATCGTTTCCCGCACGTTGACGGATTGTTTGTAGAAAATAATTGCCAACTCTGGCTGCTTCTGTTTGTTGAGAAGAAGACCCATATTGTGCAAGAGATTTCCTTCCCCTTCGAGATCGCCCACTGCTCGAAAAATGGGTAATGCCTGTTGATAGAACTCAAGGGCTTTAGGGTACTGGGATAGAGAATTGTAGGCAGAACCTAGCTTCATTAGCGCACTCGCTTCCCTGTTGCGATCGCCCACTGCCTGAAAAATCGGTAATGCCTGTTGATGGTACTCGATCGCTTTGTTGTACTTTGATAGATCAGCATGAGCAGTACCTAGATTTATCAGCGCTATAGCTTCTCCGTTCCGATCGCCCACTGCCCGAAAAATTGATAAGGCTTGCTGAGAGTACTCAATGGCTTTGTTGTATCGCGACAAAGACCCGTAGGCAGCACTTAGATTCATCAGCGCCATAGCTTCTCCGTTGTTATTACCCACTGCCCGAAAGATTGGTAATGCCTGTTGATGGTACTCGATCTCTTTGTTGTGCTGCGCTAGATAACCGTAGGCACCCCCTAAATTAGTCAGCGCAGTAGCTTCCCTGTTGCGATCCTGCACTGCTCGAAAGATCGGTAATGCCTTTTGATAGAACTCAATCGCTTTGTTGTACTGCGACAGAGAACGGTAGGCAATCCCTAGACTATTTAGCGCCGCAGCTTCCCCATTACGATTGCCCACTGCCTGAAAAATCGATAAAGCTTGTTGATGGTACTCGATCGCTTGGTTGAACCGCGACAGAGAACGATAGGCAATCCCTAAATTAGTCAGCGCCGCAGCTTCTCCATTGCGGTCTTTAATTGACTGAAAGATCGCTAATGCCTGTTCCCAGGACTGCAATGCTGCTTGATATTGGCTCGTTTGATATTGCTGCGTTCCTTGGTTCAGCAGCCGATTTGCTTCCTGTGAGGCTTTGCCACCATCCTCAGTTTTGCGCTCTGGGGTAGTTTGGGCAACAGCAGGGAGTAGAAAATTGGGAGCGGGAAGGAGGGGAACCCCAGCGGTCAGCAGGAGCGTCACAGCCGCAAGTCGGAGAGTCTGGATGGGTTGCATGAAATTTTGCCGTGAAAGCATTGACTGCAAATCTATCATCCTCTCACCCAAAAATTATGCAGCTTTCATGAAGATCTCCGACTTCTGGGGGCATACAGGCAACTTAGGGCGAGGTCAAGAAGTCGGAGATCTAGATGCCATACAGCCAACTTCAGGCAAAGATCTCGATATATTACATTGCAGGTATAGTAAGGCTATGCGATTCATCTGGGATGACAACAAGCGTCAATCAAACTTGGCGAAACATGGGTTTGATTTTGCCGATGCTGAAACTGTCTTTACAGGTGCAACGTTTACCTATGAGGACGATCGCTTTGCCTACCGAGAGCAGCGTTTTGTCACCCTTGGTGTATTAGATCAAATCTTGGTGGCGATCGCTCATACCGAAGCTAACAATGAAATCCGTGTTATTTCAATGCGAAGAGGAACCAAACGTGAACAACTCATCTTCTTCCAAAACCTCTCAAACTAATTGGGAGCGGATTCATGCCATGTCGGATGAAGACATTGATCTATCAGACATTCCTGAAGTCACTGAAACTCAAATGGCGCAGGCAGTTCTTCGAGTTGGCAGAGTTCCAGTGGATCGGAATCAGCAATCAGTGGTTGTGCTGGATACATTGGTGATTGAATACTTCAAGCATCAAGCAGGTAATCAAGGCTATCAAGCTCTGATCAATGCCGCTTTGTCTGACTATATTCGACACAATCCACTTCCTACCTAATCAGCCTGAAACACTGCAAAGTTTTGAGCTTCCGCTTTGCGTTGGGGAAGCCTCTCCGTGGGAGAATCGCGCACCACTTGAACAGCAGTAGGGAGTGGAAAATTGGGAGCGGGGAGTAGGGGAACTCTAGAAGTCAGCAGGAGCGTCACAGCCGCAAGTCCGAGAGTCTGGATGGGTAGCATGGGAGGATTTTTGCGGTGGAAAGCGTTGACTGCAAATCTATCACCCTCCAAGCAAGAAATTACTCACGGTTTTGCTGATCTCGTTGGATTTCATCATAAACATTGCTCACAGTCATAGTTCCAAACAGTTGATCCTTGAGCTTCAAATAATCTACAGGTTGCGCCATCGTTTCCCGGATAAAGAAAGCTGCCTTACCAATCCCTAGCTGCTCTATTAGCACCTTAATAGCTTCAGACTTCACGACATCACTTGTAGGAACGGCTAGTCTAGTCATAGTTATTTAAGGCTCCTGGCTTTGAATAGTAGAGAACAGAACCGCAAGCTCAATTGGCGTTATTGTTACGACGTTACCGCTGTACTTTCGGATCATGCGGTCATCGCAGGTCACAAAGTAGTCAGCGACCGATTTCTCGGCGTAGGCAAGGTGCAACGCATCAACACCCCTGATCCTATCGCGGGTCTCAATTTCTTGAGCAGCAATTAATACAGACTGGTCAATTTCCTGAAAGGCAATTGCTTTTTGAAGGACTTGGCGAACAAAGGTTTGGCGATCGCTGTAAGGATTTCTGTCCGTTTCAAATACCAAAGCACCTGAGTGAATCAACTCTACAGCGCCACTTTCAACCGCCAGAAAAATTATCTGCATAGACGTTGCCTCCAGGTAAATCCTTGCCTGAGATTGATCGTCAAAAATTCGATTAAGGGCACTGGTATCCAGATAAACTCTCATTAATTAAGCTTATTCCGGTAGATCTTGAAAACCAGAGAGAATAATGGGTGGGCGATCAAGAAACTCGACCACTAAACGTAATTCACCTCCCATTGCCTTAACAAATTCCCGAAGGGTAGACAAATGTAAATCAGAGCGTTTTTCAATCCGCGATACACTTTCCTGTCGAATGTGAAGCAACTCTGCTAGTTTTTCCTGAGTCAGCTTACGCGCCAACCGCAAATCCCGTAGCGATAGTTCCTCAGCAATTAACTGCTCAGCCCTTGCCTGAATCGTTTCACGCCGCTTTTCAGGAAGATGACTCAACTTGTTTCCTAACGGATTCACCATCACTACTTTTTCCTCAGTTGCTCTAGATGCTGATCAAAGCGTTCGTCCGCTTTCCTAATTAGTTTCTTATAAAATTGCTTTTGACTGATTCCTGACTTGTCGCCTGCTACAAACAGAATTGCCCGGCGCTCCGGATCAAACGCAAACGCAACTCGCCAAACCCCATCCATTGCATCAAACCGAAGTTCTTTCATATTGTGATGGTGAGACCCATTCACTGATTTAACTGACGATTCCTCTGCTTTGCGTTGGCGAAGCATCTCCGTGGGAGAATCGCGCATCGTTTGAGCAACAGCGGGGAGTGGAAAATTGGGAGCGGGGAGTAGGGGAAGCCCAGCGGTCAGCAGGAACGCCACAGCCGCAAGGCGGAGAGGCTGGATGGGTGGCATGAGAGATTTGGCAGTGGAGGTATCGACTGCAAATCTATCATCCCCTCACCCAAAAATTATGCAGCATTTTACAAAGATCTCCGACTTCTGTGAAGCAGTACAGGCAACTTAGGGTGAGGTCAAGAAGTCAGAGATCTGAATGCCTTATGCCGCCGTGCTAGAAGAATTGTTTTCTGTAAAGTCTCTCGCAACTTCAGCTTCCATCTCCGCCAGAGTTACCGCTAACTCTGCCAACTGACGCGCAATATTGGCGCGATAAAAAGTAGATCGCGTAACTCCAGGTAAGATTGGGAAAAAGCATGAGTGAGGCATGATGCTTAAAAGCTATGAGGCGATTTTTGAAAATGGGCAGATGATTTGGGTCGCAGACCAGCCAAATGTACAGTCTGCGCGTGTGATTGTGACAATCTTAGAAGCAAGAGCAGAAGTACCGCGATCGCAGCGACGAACTGCCGCACCCGCGATCGCAGGTCAAGGCAGAACAGTAGGTGATTTAGTCAGCCCCATTGTGGATGAACAAGATTGGGAATGTCTCAAATAATTATCCTGGATACCCATATTTGGGTTTGGTTTCTGACTCAGGAATTTGAGCGATTCCCCGCATATTGGCGGGATGCGATCGAAACTGCTGACCAAGTAGGAATATCACCCATTTCTTGTTTTGAAGTAGCGATGGCGCATCAGCGTGGGCGCTTAGAACTTTCTTGTGAAGTCGATCTTTGGCTTCAGGAAGCGCTAGAGCCATCAGGGATTTCATTGTTTCCGATCACGGCTGAGATTGCTTATCGAGCGGTAAACTTATCCCCTATCCATCGAGATCCCTTTGATCGTTTGATCATCGCTACGGCAATTAACGCCAATGCCAAACTTGCAAGCATCGATAGGATGTTCTCTCGGTACTCTGAACTGAATTCAATTTTGATGAATTAGCCTCATGCTCAGAGCGATCGCTTTGCGTTGGCGAAGCCTCTCCGTGGGAGAATCGCACACCATTTAGGTAACAGCAGGGCGTGAAAACCGGGAGTAGGAAATAGCGGAAACCCAGCGGTCAGCAGTAGCGATCGCCCTTAGCTGGGCAACTCAACCAGTATCATAGGAATAGCTAGAATAAACAGCCCATCTCGCTAAACGCCATGACTGTCACCACGAAACCCATGACGATCGAGGAATACTTGACCTATGACGATGGCAGCGATACCCGCTATGAACTGGTCAACGGGGAACTGATTGCCATGCCTACGGAGAGTGACTTAAACAACCGGATTGCCTCCTTCCTGTTTGCCATCTTTCTGCAAAGCGGGGTTTCCTATTACTGTTTGAGAATGGGAGCGCAGATTGCAGTCAGTGGGGCACGGGCAACGGCACGAGAACCTGACTTGATGGTGCTATCAGAAGAAACTGCGGCTGCATTAGAAGGGGCAACTCATTGCCTGATTACTCAGGATATGCCGCCGCCGTTATTGGTGGTTGAGGTGGTTAGCCCGAAACAGGAAACCCGCGATTATCGCTATAAACGCACCGAGTATGCAGGACGGCAGATTTCTGAGTATTGGATTGTGGATGCGATCGCCCAGAAAGTGACAATTTTGCAGTGGGTGGATGGTCTATACGAGGAACAGGTTTATCAGGATGATGCGGTAATCCTATCCTTTGTATTTGCCCTCACACTGACGGCATCTCAGGTTTTAAATGCGAGAAACTGAGAAACATTGCGATCGCCTTTATAGAGATCTGTTCTCCAATCCCTACCGCCTTAAAAGTGGTCTTTCATGCCGCGTAGACGAGCGAAGGTTTGAATGGCATTCGTGGATTGGGTTGCAGTTTGCAGTTCGGGCGCATCCCACCGGAGAAAGGGGTTGGTGCGTTTTTCGATGCCCAGATTGGCAGGAATGGTCGCTTCGTGGCGATCGCGCATCTGTTTCACCTCCGCAAATCGTTGTTGCAAATCCTGATTGTCACGATCTACCGTCAAATTAAACTGAAGGTTTTTGAGCGTATATTCGTGGGCACACCAAACATAGGTGCTGTCTGGCAGATTACGGAGCTTGCCCAAGGATTCCACCATTTGGGTTGGGGTGCCTTCAAACAATCTGCCGCAGCCACCGGAAAACAACGTATCGCCACAAAATAGATCGCCCATTTCACCCGGAGCCACAGGCGAGAAATAGTAGGCAATGTGGGCGCGAGTGTGACCAGGAACAAAGAAGACCTCTGCTGTGTGGTTGGCAAATGAGACGCGATCGCCGTCTTGCAAAAATACCTGCTGCCCCGGAATTCTGCCCCGATCTTCTGCGCCGCCGTAGACGATCGCATCGGGAAAGTGCTGCAACAGTTTTGGATTGCCGCCCACATGATCACTATGATGATGGGTATTAAAAATCGCAACTAGCCGCGCGCCCAGTTCCCTCAGCTTTTGCAAAACAGGCTCAGCGATCGCCGGATCAACGACGGCTGCAATATTTGCCTCGGCATCGTGCAACAAAAACACATAATTGTCCGATAGAACTGGAATTCGATAGACCTTCATAGAGTTTTCCTTTTTCCTAATGCCATTTGCCCCAATGCATCGCCGGTGACGCGACAAATGCGCCAATCAGGAAGCAGGGTTGCGCCCATTCGCCGATAGAAACCAATGGCGGGTTCGTTCCAATCCAACACACTCCATTCTAGCCGTCCGCAATCTTGGGCGATCGCCCGTTGAGCGAGATCAATCAGCAGCGCCTTGCCAATTCCTTGACTGCGGTACTCTGGTAAGACAAACAAATCCTCTAGATAAATGCCTGGTTTAGTTAGAAAAGTGGAGTAGCTGTAGAAAAATAGAGCAAACCCCACGACAGCACCGTCTATTTCTGCCAAAATGGCTTCAGCATAAGGGCGATCGCCAAACAAATGCGATCGCAGCAACGCTTCACTGCCCGTGACTTGATCGGTCAGCTTTTCGTATTCTGCGAGTGCCCGAATCAGGCTAAAAATCACGGCTTCATCCCCTGGAATCGCCGCACGGATTGTTACTTGGCTTGAGGTCATTTGCTGGATGCTTCTTTGTTAAGGCTAAAGTGACTGTATTCTATCTCTCAGAGTGAAAGGGTTATGCACTGGTGAATCAGCCCGTTGATATTTTGATTTTATCGAATGGTCCCGGTGAGTTGGCAACCTGGGTGCATCCTGTAGTGCGAGAACTGCGCCGCCAACTGGGAAACGATCGCAGCCAAGTCAGAATTTCGGTTGTGTTATCGCCCTGCACCAATGCCAGCGGACAGGAAGGCGCGATCGCCCGTCGCTTTACTGAAATCGATCGCGTCCAGGAAGCGGCTCAGTTCTTTCCATTTTTGCTGCGGGGCAAAACTCAGGATCACTGGGATTGGCGACCCAAAGGCGTGGTGCTATTTTTGGGCGGTGATCAGTTTTTTCCGGTGGTAATCGGCAAACGATTGGGCTATCGCACCGTGGTTTATGCGGAATGGGAGGCACGCTGGCATTCCCTCATCGATCGCTTTGGCGTGATGAATTCCACAATGTGCGATCGCGTTGCCCCCAAATATGCCCATAAATTTACCGTTGTGGGCGACTTGATGGCAGAAGCAGGCAAGATTGAGAGCATTAATGATCAAAACAAACCAATAGCTGAACTCAACAACCCACTTCTAATTGGACTGCTTCCCGGTTCCAAACCGATGAAGCTAACTTTGGGAGTGCCGTTGACGCTGGCGATCGCTGACCACCTCCATCAAAGCTATCCCACCGCCCAATTTGGGATTCCCATTGCACCCTCCTTAGATCTACAAACCCTGGCGAACTATGCCGATCCAGCCCAAAACCCAATAATTCAGAAATTTGGCTGGGCATCTGCGACTCTAGTGATTCCCGATGGAGCCGATCAACTGCCCTTTCTAAAAACTTCCTCTGGAACTCAAGTTACCTTATGGAAACAGTTTCCAGCCTATGATGTGCTATCCCGCTGTGACATTTGCATCACCACGATTGGGGCAAACACGGCTGAATTGGGTGCCTTGGCAATTCCAATGCTAGTGCTGATGCCAATGCACCAACTCGACATTATGCGAGCCTGGGATGGATTGCCTGGATTATTGGTGAATCTCCCGGCGATCGGCACCAGCATAGCGACTGTAACCACTTGGCTTGTCTCGCTTCGCCCCAAGTTGAGGGCATGGCCCAACATCTGGGCAAAGCGAGAAATCGTCCCAGAATGGTATGGCGAGTTTCAGCCTCAAGAGGTTGCTGCAAAAGTGGCGGACTACTTAGAGCATCCTGAAACATTGCAAAAAATGCGGAGTGAACTCCGGGCAGTTCGTGGACAACCCGGCGCGGCTGAAAAGCTGGTGCAGTTGGTGATTGAGGCGTTGGAGATTAAGAGGGCAGAGGCAGAAGTTTAGAACTTCGGGGATGTCTTACATCCTAATTAGCTGCAAGACACAAGCTTGCTTCCCGCTAGGGGCTGGGGATTTAGGATTGTGCGAGATGCTTCACTCAAGTTCATGCAGCAATGCTTTGCCTAGGTTTGCCACTACCATAACAATCCTGGTGTTTCTCAGCCATCCTCTGAGTGGAGCCGTAACATAAACTCTACGCCGATGCAAGTTAGCGAATCAGTTCGGTGTTGAATTCGTTGATAGGCTGACGTTTTAGCTCCCTTGATTCGGATCGGGGCACTAACTTAAACACTTTCCGCAATACGTCGTCTAATTGTTCATAGGGAACGCTACCTTTTTGATTGAGAACAACTTTGCCGGTTTCGTCAAATAGAACGGTTTGGGGCACAACTCCGCCGTAGTAATAGCCTGCCTCTGTTTTTGCATAGGTTTTTTTGGGTGGAATCGCATCTACACGCAGCGCAATCAAATCTGCGGCGCGACCATAAAATGCTTGCAGTTGGGAGACAACCGTGGAATATTTTTTGCTATCGCTATTGTCGTCTACATAAAAAATTAATATTGTGGGGCGTTTTCGCTCGAAGGCTTGCTCTAGGGTGACTTTGGGCGGCACGAGAGAGCCGTTTCCTGCGTAGAGTGTGAAAATGTCGCCTTCATAGCGATCGTCGTTTAACCCCGCGATCGCCGCTGGCATATTCATCCCATTCAACAAAATCAGCAGGCTGATTGCCAACAGGCATAGTTTACGCCAAGGAAGCAGCGATCGCAGCCGAGAGAAGACAGAACCAGAGAAGCACATACCATTCAAACTCATGTTTTATCTTTCTTATTGTGAGGCAATGAAGACACCCGCGAACCATAAAGGCTGATGGCTTAGTTCTCAGCCTTAAACCAAAGTTGTAGCGAGTTTACTTTAGCTATACTAGAACTATACTTGGAAGCATGATGTGTAGAGGCACCCAAGACAGATTGTATCTAGCTATAGCCGCATCGCATCAAAAAGCCTGGTTGGAAAAAGCGCGGTTAGATATGCAAAGCAACACCATTAATCAAAAACCAATTCGATCGCTCGATGATGCCCTAGATCGTTGCCAAAACTTGGGGATGCGCCTGAGTCGTCAGCGTCGTTTCATTTTAGAACTGCTGTGGCAAGCTCAAGAGCATATGTCTGCCAGAGAAATTTACGATCGCCTGAATCTGCAAGGTAAAGAAATTGGGCACACATCAGTTTATCAAAACTTAGAAGCGCTTTCTAGCCAAAACATTATTGAATGCATTGAGCGATCCGATGGCAGACTTTACGGCAATATTAGTGATTCTCATAGTCATGTGAACTGTTTAGATACCAACCAGATTTTGGATGTTCACATCGTTTTGCCAGCCGATATCCTCAAGCAGATTGAAGAGCAAACAGGCGTGCGAATCACGGACTATCACATTGATTTCTTTGGCTATCGCAATCCCGAACCTGCCAACAGCTAATCTGCTGTTAGCACATCGCTTTGACTAATCAAGGCTATAGCGATCGCGAAAGATTCCATCAGTTGCGATCTAAACTGAGTTACAGCTTATACAATAGCGGCAAGCTGACGTGCGGATGAGTCAACAGACACGGTAATCACCCCATCTCAGCTAGGCTGTTCACAGCAGTCGGCACCGAATTGTTGACACAGAAGCGCTGAAGTCATGGCACACAAGGCAATTGACCGATTTCGTCCCCAAGTGGCAGGGCATCAAGCTGCATCTGAAACCCATCCTTTAATCCAGTCGGTTGACTTAGAAGGCGAGATCGCAGGTTCGGAGCTATCAGAAATAGCCAGTCAATCGGCTCAATCCGATACCACTTTAAGCAATTCCAAAGTGAATGGTTTGCTCGATACTGTCCCTAAAGATTTGGGTCAAGAAACTGACATCACTGACTCATCTGTGGAAGCAAAAACGCAGGGGCAGACAACGGCTGAATTATTTGCTCAAGTGACCTCAAAGCTGAAGCAAGGAGCTAAAGCCTTAGGAACGCCTTTGGTGTGGTTGGGTCTGGTGGCATTTTGTGGGGGCACGGGTGTTGCAGCAATCTCTTGGCTAACGGATGTGCCACCGAATCCTAATTGTCAGCAGCTATGGTTTTTTTCATCCGATGCGGAGCGGTTATTTTGTGCAGAACAAGCAGCGCGATCGGGCAACGCTAGTGCGCTGGTAGCGGGGTTAAAACTGATTGAACCTTGGCAAGATAACCACACTTTAGAAAAACCTGCCAAGCGGGTGATGCGCGATTGGTCTAAAAATGTGCTGGCGATCGCCAGCCAAAAAGCCGGACAAAATAATTTAAAGCAGGCGATTTATCTGGTCAGCAAAGTTCCTGGAAATAGCCCATTTTATAAAGATGCTCAACAGATGGAGACGCGGTGGC
Source organism: Synechococcales cyanobacterium PMM_0083 (assembly GCA_949127665.1). Lineage (GTDB taxonomy): Bacteria > Cyanobacteriota > Cyanobacteriia > Leptolyngbyales > Leptolyngbyaceae > ULC077BIN1. The sequence goes on along the minus strand of CASBQE010000351.1, from coordinate 26,768 downwards.
GAAAAAGCCAAATCAAAGGGAAAGGGCTAGAGGATTCTATTGAAGGTGCCTTAAAGAAACGCGATTGGCAAAAAGCTGAAGCGTTGCTGCTCCCGTTTGCGAACCAACAGGATGAGTATTGGCAGCAGCAATTCATTCGGATGCAAGAGCGAATCATCACAGAGCGTTTATCTGATAATCAGCTTCAAACAATTCGGGCAGAGGTAGGAGCGGATGTATCTAGAGCTGCGGGAAAACTGGGACCCGCGATCGCTGAGTTGGAGCAGTTACCTGCCAAAACCTACGCTCGTGCAAGTGCCGAAAACGATGTAATTCACTGGAGTAAGGCGCTGGCTGATAGTGCGACTCAGCAATTGCAGCAGGGAAACTTGGCAGGCGCGATCGCCCAGGCAAAATGGCTTCCCGTCCAATCTTTATCTGCTGACTTGCAAGACCTGATTGGATTAGATCAGGCAACCCAGTTAAATCGGCAAATGCCTGCCGCTATGCCAACGGAAGAAAACTTTTGGCAGCTAATTACCACCCTATCTGCCTTGCGCCAGATTCAGCCCAGCCACCCGCTGTACACGACCGTCCAGACCAAAATTTCGCCCTTAGAAGATCGACTGCAAGATTTAACCCAACTGCGCCTTGCAAAATTCGTGGCGGATGCGCGCACCCTCCCCCTGCTACCGCTTGCCATTCAAATGGCACAAGGAATTGTGCCCACTCGCCCCCATCGGCTTTATGCTCAGACTTTGATTTCTGTCTGGCAACAGGATCAGCAACACATTAGCGATCGCGCTGCTATTATTGCGGCTGAAAAATTTGCGGCTGTCGGAACTCCTGAGGCATTTAGCACCGCGATCGCTTACGCGAGTCAAGTTCCCCTGGGAAGACCGCTACGACCCACCGCCCAAGCCGCCGTCTTTGATTGGAAACAGCGCCTTTTAGATCTTGAAGATCAGGCAGTATTAAATCAAGCTCAGAAATTGGCGATCGCAAAACAGTACGCCGAGGCAATTCAGCTTGCCAATAAAATTGGCGATGGTCGCCCATTGCATAACCCAGCGCAAACCTTCATTCAACAATGGAGCCTTGCTGAAACAACGCAAATAGCGCCCTCACCTGCTCCGACGGTCAAGGGAAATTGAGCGGGATCGATGCAAAGGATATGTCACTACTGCGCTCACCATTGCGCTTTAAAATCAAGCTGATGTATGGCTTTCAGGCATTTCCGGTTCTCTCTCCCAATAGGCTAGGGTGAGGGCAGTCTTTGCAGATAGTTGAAGAAGGTCGCCCGTGGGGTTAAACTGTGATAACTTTACTACTTTCCAACGGCGATCGCTCCATTTCTAGAGGCAGGTAAACCGTCATAATTTCTCCGGCTTTAGGACGTTGTTTGACCGTTAGTTTGCCGCCGATCGCCTGAAACAAACTTTTCGTCACTGCTAAGGTGAGGCTAAGGCTGCCTGTCTCTGGTTGAAACATCAGCATCCGACCGATTGACTTGGGCGAAGGCTTGGGCAGAGAAGTGCCAAATAATCCCTTACAGCTACTTTGGCTGGCGGTGTCTAACAGGGATTGCAACTGGAGTTTAAGCTGATCTCCCGCCAAGGTTACGTCTACTTGAATGTGGCTACCCGCAGGCAAATTGCGGGTGAAGCGCTCGATTAGGCTAGTGAGTACCTGTTCTAGCATGGTTGGGTCGCTGACAACGGCTGGCATTGCTTCCGGTACAACGATGTCTAGGGTCATCTGGCGTTGGCTGGCTTGCTGCTGCCAGCGAGGAATGCTCTGTTGAAACACATCCACGACAGAGGTACGAATCAAAGACATTTGGGGCGAATGGGTGGCGGTCGTTTCCAGTTCCATCGCGCGAAAGATCAGCCCAAAGCGATCAATCTGTTCGCTGCATTCGCGATCGATAATGCCCAGCCGCTTCAGCACATCAGGCGCTAAATCGAGGCGCTTGAGCAGCGATCGCGTTAAGGTGCGAATGGTGGTCAACGGGGTGCGAACTTCATGGGCGATCGCCTGCACCAATTCCACATCCAAATATTTCTCATCTAGTTCTGCTTGCACTGGGATCGTTTGATTGCCAAACGCTTTTGACCGAGCAGAATTCTGAGCAATTTTTCCTTTTTGACCCTCATTTGAGCCATTAAACTCCTCTATTTGAGAACTTACTTCTGGCTGATCATCTTCCAACAAGTCGAACAATTCCAACATCAAGCGGCTAAACTGCATCACCGTTTTATAGTCTGGCGAAACGGGCGAAAACTGATGCACTAATTCATCCAGGCGATCGACCTGGTGAGAAGTCATCAACAAAATCCGAGGGCGAATTGCCTCCCAAGCTTGCTGCACGACTTCTGGCACAAACGAAAACAAAAAGGCTGGTTCTTGGGTCAAAGTTTCGCCCAAGACCATAACTAAACTGAACCAGGGAGTCATCACCAGACAAAACGGTTCTGCCGCCAGGGGATCGCCGGGTAGTAACGGCAACACGGGCAGCGGATGGTCACTAGCACAGGTCCCCGCTTCTGCTGGAAGCAACTGAAACGGCATCCAGTGAGGCGAATGTAGGGATGTGGCTGCCAGAGTTCGTGTTGCAAACTGCTTGACAATTTGAGGATGATTGAAAACAGGAGTAGGACCCGATAAGATCATGCCAGAAATTGCCTGATCGTCATTGCCATTTAACGTTTGGGCAACGGTTTGGGCGGCTGCGTAGGCGGGAGTCTTGGGAACAGTAAGATGCTGCTGTAGAAGAATGTTGAGCGCCGCGATCGCCGCATACCATTCCCCTTCTGCCCTAAGCTGCTGTAAAGCGACACGGCTACCTGACCGCTGAGATGCTTCAGGCTTGACATCACTTGCTGAATCTGACATGCCAATAGTCCAGGTTGGATCATTCAGCGCTATCACTTCACTTAAAGTTGGCAACAACCACTTTGGCACGCCCTTATCCCTCTTTATCCGGTTTCAATCACTAGCAGGCTGCTTAAAGTTGTAAATTCCATCAAACTAATTTTTCTGAAGATTGAATAATTTGAATGGCGATCGCCTACTAATACGAAGTTAGCCGGAATTTCGGATCAGCGATAGTCGCCAAACCGTACCTTTAAGGTGGCAATTGCCGCTAGCGATAGTTGGTAAATTGCAGAGGAGTTGGATAGTCTTCTTGTTTTAAGCGCTGGATTACGTCTTGCAAATCATCTTTAGATTTTGCCGTAACCCTTACTGCATCTCCCTGAATGGATGCTTGAATTTTGCTAAACTCATCGCGAATTAGCTTAGAAATTTGTTTGGCGAGTTCTTGAGAAATTCCTTTTTTCAATTTCACTTCTTGCCGCACACGAGTACCACTGGCAGCTTCGACCTTACCATAGTCAAAAATCTTTAGAGATAGGTTGCGCTTAATCGCTTTCGTTTGAATCAAACTGTTGACGGCATCTAAAGTGAAGTCGCTGTCGGTGTTGATGGTGATTGCTTCTTCGCCGAGTTCCACAGTTGTTTTGGTGTCTTTTAGGTCATAGCGACTCTGAATCTCGCGGGTTGCTTGATCAAGCGCATTGACCAACTCTTGGCGATCGAACTCGCTGACAATATCGAAGGAATAGTTTGCAGCCATCGGTGAATGTTTAAGTGAATGTTTAAATTTAAGGTCTAATCCTGTTTTTTTAGCATAGTTAAGTGCTAATCGCGACATGCCTGTGAAAAATCAATCGATAGACGCGATCGCGGGGTCAAACAAGCCATTAGATTTTTCGTTGCCATACTAATCGTATCAAAGGCTCACGCCCCATATCGCATCAAAGGCTCACGCTTTCCAGGGCTAAAGACTTGGGGTAAAAAAAGTCTCTACAGTCCGGAGCGAATCGAACTCAAGCTGATGTCACTATTGACGACAAACAAAATCATACCGGGCTAGCGTAGCCGCAAGATCATTTCCATGATGATGCAGTTGAAAGTTTTTGCAAAAAACATATGCGTGCTGCCGATAGATTAATCAAGCAACCTATTCAGTTTCTATTGCTGTACTTCTCACTACACATAGGGTTAGCACAATGCCAAACGATCTATTTCAGAATGTTCTATCAACTAGCAACAGTCTGTCCTCTCAAGCAGAGGTTTCAGACGAAATTTTCCCGAACTTGTTAGATGCTCGGCTGACAGATTTAGTGGGCGATCGCTTCTCGCCCAACTTACAAGCCAGAAGCAGTTCTATGCTAGATCAAGCGATGATTACAGGATGGGCAAGTTCCTCAAACAAGGTGACTGTTGCCGATGCGGACGATTTTCCCAGTTCTGCGATCGATCTCGACGTTCTGAAAGGGGTAATTATCCAAAGTGGTTCTGTGGGCAACACGGATGCCTCCGACTTTTATCGCTTCAGCTTGACGAAACTCAGCACCTTCAACTTGGCGTTAACCAACCTCACCGCCGATGCCGATGTGAAATTGTTTAAAGACCTAAACGCCAACGGCGCTGTCGATATCGGCGAAGAAATTAAACGGTCGGATCTATCTGGAACCGCTGATGAATTTATGAATCTGGACAGTTTGGCGACAGGCACCTACTTTGTGCAGGTGTATCAGTTTTCAGGAAATACTGCCTATTCGCTGCGTCTGTCCAATAGCGATGTGAGCGAGTTTCTCACAGGTGGGGTGACACTCGGATCTTTAAGCTCGCCGCAGACTGTGACCGGTTCATTCAGCAGCAAAGATACGACGGATCTTTATCGCTTCACGCTTGGCGCTAATGCTCCCTTGAATTTATCGCTAACTGGATTAAGCGCCGACGCAGATGTGCGAGTGATTCGAGATGCCAACAATAATGGCATTGTTGAGGCTGGCGAGGAAGTGGCGCGATCGCAGCGGGGAAAAGCGTTGGATGAGTCTATTAATCTGCGATCGCTGGCAGCAGGCACCTACTTCGCTCAGGTTTATCAGTTCAATGGCTATACCAGCTACACCCTGAACCTGTCGAACGCTGATCCCAGCAATCTGTTGCCTACCGAGGTCAATCTCGGTGCGCTCAGCGCAACTCAGACCGTTTTGGGGTCAATTTATAACAACGACACCGTAGATGTTTATCGCTTTAGTCTCGACACTGCCCGTGCCCTAACCGTCAATCTGTCTGGGTTAAATGCAGATTCTAATCTACGGTTGATTCGCGATGCTAATAACAACGGGATCGTAGACGTTGGCGAGATGCTTGCCTCCTCTAACCAAAGCGGCACCTTATCAGAAACTTTGACTCAAAATTTGCAAGCAGGCGATTACTTTGTCCAGGTCTACCAATTTAGTGGCGAGACGAACTATGTCCTCAACCTGACGACCGCAGCGATTTCTGCTCCAGTTGATGCTGGCAATACCCTGGCAACGGCTCGTGATATTGGCATCCTCAGCAGTCTGCAAACCTTTAGCGACTATGTTGGCAGCGGAGATGCAAACGATTTCTACCGCTTTACGCTTAACGGCACAAACAACGTCAGTCTAAATCTATCGGGCTTGAGCGCGGACGCTGACTTGCAGTTAATCCAAGATGTGAATGGCAATGGCGCGATCGACTCCGGTGATGTACTTGCCTATCCCTGGCAAGGCGGCACATTGCCTGAAAGTTTGACAATCGGGCTGGCAGCAGGAAACTACTACATCCGGGTCTTTCCCTACAGCGGCAGCACCACCTACACTTTAACTGCCTCCGCAACACCCTACACTGCTCCAGTTGACGATGCTGGCAATACCCTGGCAACGGCTCGTAATATTGGCATCCTCAGCAGTCTGCAAACCTTTAGCGACTATATTGGCAGCGGAGATGCAAACGATTTCTACCGCTTTACGCTTGATGGCACCAACAGCGTCAGTCTAAACCTGTTGGGCTTGAGCGCAGATGCTGATCTCCAGTTGATTCAAGATGCCAACAGCAATGGCGCGATCGACTCCGGTGAAATCCTTGCCTATCCGTGGCAAAACGGCACGTTGCCTGAAAGTTTGACGATCGCATTGGCAGCAGGAACCTACTACATTCGAGTCTTTCCCTACAGCGGCAGCACTAACTACACCCTAACCGCCTCAGCCTCTCCAATCATTCTTCCCACCGGATACAACCTCAACTATGGCTATGGATTGGTCAATGCAGCGGCAGCCGTTGCTCAAGTCACCGGACAATCTCCCTATGCCAATGTGCCAGACTTGGGTGGCAATAGCTGGAATTTGGATCTAGTCAATGCCCCAGAAGTTTGGGCGCAGGGCTTCACAGGGGAAGGAGTGGTGGTGGCAGTTGTTGATACTGGAGTGGATTACACTCACCCCGATCTGGATGCCAATATCTGGGTAAACAGCGGCGAAGTTTCTGGAAATGGGATTGACGATGACGGCAATGGCTATATCGACGATGTGCGCGGCTGGGACTTTGCAAACAATGACAATACTCCCCTGGATCTAAATGGTCATGGCACCCATGTAGCAGGCACGATCGCCGCCGAAAATAATGGTACTGGATCGATTGGTGTTGCTTACAATGCCAGAATCATGCCTGTCAGAGTGCTAGGTGCTGACGGCAGCGGCACCTTGAGTGATGTGGCGGCAGGAATCCGCTATGCGGCGAATAATGGCGCAAGAGTGATTAATCTCAGCCTTGGTGGTAGTTACTCTGGCGAGGTTGCATCCGCAGTGCAATATGCGGCAGAACGGGGAGCGATCGTGGTGATGGCATCGGGCAATGAGTTCAGTGCCAGCCCTGGGTTCCCGGCTAATCTGGCAGCCCAATGGGGGATTGCAGTGGGAGCAGTCAACATCAACAGCCAGCTAGCCAATTTCTCCAATGATGCCGGATTGCCTGCTGTAAACTATGTGGTTGCACCGGGTGTGGGAGTTTACTCGACCCTGCCCAATAATGGTTACGAAAACTATAGCGGCACCTCAATGGCAACACCCCATGTGGCAGGCGTTGTCGCTCTAATGCTGAGTGGCAGACCTACTTTGACCACAGAGCAGGCTATCAGTGCGTTAACCAATACGGCGACCAGAACTGGCATTACAGTGTAGTTGACATTGTTAGACCACTGATTTTTCGGAGGGCGTTTCGCGAAACGCCCTTACAGAGTCATCTTTCAAGATCAGAAGAGTTTACGCTTCAATTTTCACCGAAAGAATTTTGTCATTTTGACGAATGGCATTGACGACATCCATATCAGTCGTTTTACCAAAAACGGTGTGTACTCCATCCAAATGCGATTGGGCTGAATGACAGATGAAAAACTGACTGCCACCCGTATCTTTGCCAGCGTGTGCCATGGAAAGTGAGCCTGCTTCGTGCAAATTGGGGTTAATTTCGCACTTGATTTTGTAGCCTGGTCCACCTGTTCCTGGTGCGCCTGTTGCACCGGGGCGAGTGTTGGGGCAGCCTCCTTGTACCATAAAATTGGAGAGAACCCGATGGAAGGCTAGCCCATCATAAAAGCCACTGTTGGCGAGTTCTACAAAGTTTTTGATCGTGTTAGGGGCATCTTGGTCAAATAGTTCTAGATGAATGGTGCCCTTATCGGTTTCCATGATGGCGCGGGTCATAACTGTCTCCTAAGGACACGAATCGAAACATTATGATCCTACAGTGTTAGGGCGATCGCTTTGCCTATCAGATCCCCCATTGGCAATTTCAAACAACATCTATTGAGGATGACAATGACCGCGATCGCGCAATGGCAAAAAACATGACGGCAACTTGGTGTTGATGGCAGCGCAGAACTTTATGCGTTGACTGCAACCCAGTATGTCTAACGCGATCGCAAATATCACACCCAGCTAACCTCAGCGCTAAACCCCAAACGACTTGAATGCAACATCTCAAATATAATTTCAGCTAGGATTTAACTGATCCATCGCCCAAGTGGTGTAGCTACCAATGGGACTCCAAAGGAGGTAGGGCATTAGCAACAGCGCGGCTGTATTAGAAATGGGATATACCAAAAATATCAAAATCAAGCCTAAAACAAATCCAATCATCCCAACAATCGTGCCAGCCTTAAGGCTCTGGAGGTGAAACGTAACAGGCGAGTAAGCGATAATGGCAAGCTCTACTACCAAATAAAACGCCATTAGCCACCACGTTTGAGCAGTGCCGGGGTTTGCTTCCCACACGAGATAAGCTGACCAAGCACCACAGATTAAAATAACCGTCCAAATGACGGGGATCAGCGGCTCAAAAACTAGCCATTTTGGTCGCCGCAATCGGCTAAACCATTTGATATCTTTAGGTTTGAGGAGAGCGCTCAAAAAAGAAACCGCGATCGCCACTGCCCCAATTACCATCCACGATCTGATCATGCTCAATCCTCGCAAGCTCACATGCTGGCAAGAATACCAGTGATTTAAAATATTGTGGCAAGCGATCGCCCTTTTGCAATCAATCGTTGGTTACATTCCATTCGCTGATACCGTCAAGGCGAAAGAATTTAGAGTTATGTGGATAACGCTCAATCATCATTATTTTTATGGAGAGGTGAAGCTGTCACCAGAAGCATCGGAGATATTCATTGGGGAGCATTTCACTTTTGCGCCCTCACCTTAAAGCCATGCCCACTCTACTGAAAATCGCTGTATCTTCAACAAAGAAAAACAAAGAAGAATCAATATTCGCTAAAAATGCTGCAAAAATTTCAGCACTAACAACCCCAGCAGAATATCTTCTGAAACATTTCTAAAAGCTTCCTGATCAAGTATGCTGAGTCCACAACTTGGTTCTGACGGGAAGCAGCCGTCGGAGGTAACAGGGAAAGTGTAGTGAAACTCTACCGCTGTCCCGCAACTGTGAAGGAAATTAGCAACTTGATAGGACGTATGCTCCTTACCATTTTTGATTTTGCACTTTCCAAGTCAGAACGCCTGCCGAATTTCACAACATCGTCTCATTTACGAGGTACAAAATGACGACTCAATCTTATGGTTCAGTTCAACAAAAAATCGCCCGGCAGACTTTATCAGTGCCAGTGCAGTCATCACTCTACATCTCACTTTTAGCATTAACGCTCTGGACTGTTTACTTCACGACCTATCCAGCGATTCACGACAAAGTGCATTCCCTGCGTCATCACACCGCGCTGGTGAGTTGTCATTAGGGCTTGAGTTCAACCCATTTGTGTCGTGATTGCAGGATAAACCGATGTCAAAATTTAAGCGTTTAGCGCTGATTAGTGTGACTTGTTTGATAGGAGTTGTTTTTTCCAGTTGGATTGGGTTTTCCCAAACTCCCCAATCGTCTATAAGACTTACAACCAGCCCCGTTCGGAACGAGATTAGACCTTTTGAAGCTGAGGCAACTAGCCCCCAGATTCCCATGCAGTTGACGCTGCAAGCAATAGGCGAGTCAGGGCAGCCTCTAGAGAACGCCAAGATGCACCTGCAAATTCTGACTCCCTTCAAAAACCCTTGGTTTATGACGGATTTTCCAATCTCCGAAGGCACAACGTTGCTGAATCTAGAGACTCTAGCGCCCAAGGGTGAGTTGCAAATCCAACAAATGCTGCCCATTCGGGGAAATTACCAATTGTTGGTAGATGTGACACCGATCGCCCCCAATGCCTTTGCACCTATTCAGCAAACCCTAACTCTATCGGTTCTAGAGGATTGGGTTAAGTACCGTAACTTTGGCATTCTGGCAGCAATTCTGCTGGCAGCAGGTCTGGGCGGTGGTTGGGTCATTGGCAGTGGGCAGTCGGTTCAGCCAGGGGAAATTGCGCCGCAACGGGTGCGACTGCTGCTGAGTGGCGTTACTGTGGTGGCGATCGCGGCACTCTTGTATATCAATATCAGTGCTGAGCTTGGGCAAGCTCACATGTCGATGGCAATGTCCCATATGACAGAAGATGCGCCGAAATCTGACACGCCATCCAAGCTGCAATCTCAAGGATTAGAGATGCAACTTTCGGGTGATTCAAGTGCCACTGTAGGTCAGCTTGCCAAACTGCAAGTCAATGTGATCGACACCAAAACGAAGCAACCTGTAACGGATGTGGCTTTGCGGATAAAAACCTCAGATTTAGAAGGTGGTTGGGTTCTATTTGCCTACCAAGGCTTGCCAGATAGCGCCGGAAAAATCGCATGGCAGCAGCAGTTTTTTGATGGTGCGCCTCATCATGTTGAGGTCGAAGTCATTCCTCAAGCAGTCTCTACACGACAGTTCCAGCCATTTCAAGTCGCACAGAACATTCCTGTAGAGGGCATTGCTCCACCGCTGTTTGTGCGGTTGATTTCCCTAGCTTACATGACGGGAATCGTCGGCATTGGTTTGCTGCTTGGGCTATGGCTACAACAGCGGCGGATTCAGCCATCAAAACCCACTTACTTAACTGAGTAGTTTTTCTGAGTCGTGTTTGCCTTTAATTGGTTGGTCTAGCGACAGAATAAGCTGATTACCTAGAAAATTCATGTCGGATACCGTTGAGCTATTCTCGTTCCCCCATCTTGAATGTAGATCGTCTTTGCGCTGCTGCCACGTCGAAAAACGTAGTCTGCTGCACATGATGATGCAGCAACTCCCGAGTCTGAGCGATCGCTTTTCGGCTTCATGGTTTGAGGCGATCGCTTGATTGTTGAGTAGTAAAGCGATCGCCCTATTTTCCCTTAACCTAAACGCTATTACAATATCTAGCTATGATATGATCAAAAATCTGTGATTGTCGGCGGCGTTCATACTCACCGCCGACAATTGACCAGACTATTTACCTAGAAACCTAAAATCAGCATGATCAAATTGCGCTTAAAGCGGTTCGGAAAAAAGAGGGAGGCTAGCTTTCGGATTGTGGCGATGAATAGCGCCGATCGCCGCGATGGCAGACCTTTAGAAGAACTAGGCTTCTATAATCCTAGAACGGATGAAGTCAGGTTGGATATGCCTGGTATTATCAAGCGATTGAAACAAGGCGCACAGCCAACAGACACAGTGCGTGATATTTTGCGAAGAGCTAACGTGTTTGATCAACTCAAACCTGAAATCTAAAGCTTAAACTTCATGACTGAACCCGTTGCAGTTAATTCTTCCGCGACACTGCCTCCAGATTATGAGGGGCTGGTTCGATTTTTAATTCAGCCTTTTTTGGAATCGCCTGATGCTCTGCGGTTGGATTGTGAAACATCTCCAAACAAAACAAAAGTTTGGATTCGGTTGGCGTTTGAAGGGGTTGATAAAGGGCGGGTGTTTGGTCGGGGTGGGCGAAACATTCAGGCAATTCGTACTGTACTCTCTGCGATCGCTCATTTAGCGGGTCAGTCCATTCACTTGGATGTTTACGGCAGTCCATCTTCTGAGGCGGTTGATGAGCCTGAGCGAGAAGTAGGGCATAGTGCCCCTCGTCGGATTGTGCCCAGCCCCAAGCGGATTTTAACCCGCAACGAAGATGTGCAGGTTGATGAATGAACGTGTTAAGATGCGCTCCTATCCTCTAGAGTAGCCAACCAGACTGCATGGTAGAGGCATTAAAGATTGAGTTGCCCAGTGCTGTAAGCGCGATCGCCTTAGCAGGCAATCGAGAGGAAAACTTAAAGCTGATTGCTCGCCAAACGGGGGCAAAGCTAGTTCTACGGGGGCAAGAGCTTCTAATCTCTGGCACAGATGAGCAAGTTTTACTAAGCCACCGCTTGATTCAGTTATTAGAACGCTATTGGGGACAGGAAAAACCTATTTCTAGTGCCGACATTTTAACCGCGCAACAGGCGATCGAAACTCAGCAGCAAGATGAACTGCAAGACCTGCAAAAAGATGTGCTTGCTCGCACTCGTCGTGGCTACGACATTCGTGCAAAAACCTTCCGCCAGCGGCAATATATCCAAGCTGTTCGCAGTCATGACCTGACTTTTTGCATCGGTCCTGCGGGCACAGGAAAAACATTTCTGGCGGCTGTTCTGGGCGTTCAAGCCTTGCTAAACAATGAATTTGAACGCTTAATTTTGACCCGTCCTGCGGTGGAAGCTGGAGAAAAGCTAGGGTTCCTTCCCGGAGACTTGCAGCAAAAAATCGATCCCTATCTGCGCCCTCTTTACGACGCGCTGTATGAATTCATCGATCCTGAAAAAATTCCTGGCTTAATGGAACGTGGGGTGATTGAAGTGGCTCCGATCGCCTACATGCGGGGACGAACTCTGAATAATGCCTTTGTGATTTTGGATGAAGCCCAAAACACCACGCCCGCCCAAATGAAAATGATCGTGACTCGGCTAGGATTCCGCTCTCGGATGGTGGTTACAGGTGACGTGACCCAAACCGATTTGCCGCATAATCAAGCATCGGGTCTGGCAATCGCCCAAAAAGTGCTACACTCCGTCGAAGGAATCGCCTTTTGCAACCTCACCAAAGCAGATGTGGTGCGCCATCCAATAGTGCAGCGGATCGTGGCAGCCTATGAACAGCACGAAATGCTCTAGATTTTTTGGGCGATCGCTGGCGGGATAACCCTAAATTTTTTTCTGAATAAATAGAGTTAGGACTATAGAGTTTGCTTTGTGTCAAATTCTGCTGAACATATTGCAATATTGTTGAGTTGACTGTTGTGTCGCTCAATCGGGCTGAGTCAGTCCAAAGAGGATTTAGGTGATCGTCTGGTTTCGCCAAGTTTTTTTACGGTGGTGCAACTTTTTGCCGCTAAGCACTTCTACAGAATTAGGAGTGCTAATACTGACTGGAATGAGCGTCACCGGCTTAGTGCTAGGAACTCGACAGTTAGGTCAATTAGAATCCTCAGAGTTAGCAGTTTATGACGCAATGGTGCGGGTGCGATCAGAGACTGATGTCGATTCTAGGCTGCTGATTGTTGCCATCACAGAAGCCGATATTCGGACTCAGAAGCGTTGGCCATTTCCTGATAGCGTTTATGCGGCGGCGCTTAGCCAACTTCAACAGCATCAACCACGAGCAGTTGGGTTGGATATTTTACGCGATATTCCCGCTGAGCCAGGACATGATGCCCTAATGAAGGAACTGCGGCGTTCTAATGTGATTGCCATTCAATCTTTAGGAAACACCCCAGAAGAAGCGATTCCTGCCCCGCCTAAACTACCCTCTGACCGGGTTGGGTTCAGCGATCTGATTACTGACACCGATGGCGTTATCAGGCGAAATCTGATGTTTGTATCGGATGACGCAGCACAGTATGTATCCTTTTCCACTCGGCTAGCAATGCAATACTTGAATCATTCCAGCGATCGCTTGCCCAATGGAGACTTTGTATTGGGCAAGGCAGTTTTTTCGCCATTAAGGTCTAATTCGGGTGGCTATCAACGGATTGATGCAGCAGGAGAACAGATTTTACTGGACTATCGATCGGCTCAATATCCTTCGGAAGTCGTCACGTTGAGTCAGGTTTTGCAAAACCAGGTCAATCCTGCTCTGATTAAAGATCGCGTTGTCTTAATTGGCACAATTGCACCCAGCGTCAAAGATTTGTTTTTTACTCCTTTTAGTGCTGCTGCGAGAGCTAATTCTAAAATGCCGGGAGTGGTGGTTCATGCTCAAATGGTCAGCCAAACGCTAACGGCTGCACTAGAAGGGCGATCGCTGTTTTGGTTTTGGTCTGAGCCAATGGAAGTGCTGTGGATTGTAAGCTGGGCGATCGCCGGGGGATTGCTTGCCGGATGGTCGCAGCGTCCATTTATGCTGGCATTGGCAGGAACCGGGCTGCTGTTGCTATTGATGGGTGCAGGCTATAGTCTATTTTTGCATCAAGCATGGGTTCCGATTGCGGCTCCGGCAATCGCCGCGATCGCGGTCGGCAGCTTTACCATTACTTGCCAAATACAATACGCCCGTCAGCAGCAGCAAATTGTGATGAAGCTATTGGGACAGCAGACTTCACCTGAAATTGCTTCGGCTTTATGGAATTCTCGCGATCGCCTACTCCAGTCAGGCAGGTTAGCGGGGCAAACTCTCACGGTCACCATTTTGTTTATCGACATTCGCAACTTCAGCGGCATTTCCGAACAACATCCACCCGAAGTAATGATGGGCTGGCTAAATGAATATATGTCTAGCATGACTCAAGCCGTTCATCAACATCACGGCATTATCAACAAATTTATGGGTGATGGACTAATGGCGGTGTTTGGTGTGCCAGTGCCGCGTTTAACGATCGCTGAAATTGCCGAAGATGCGCGGCAAACAGTTGCTTGTGCGGTTGAAATGGGCGATCGCCTACAAACGCTGAATCAGGATTGGCAGCAAAGAGGATTACCTGTCGTGGAAATGCGGGCTGGAATCTTTACCGGAGATGTGATGGCAGGCAGCTTGGGCGGAAAAAATCGCTTGGAATATGCGGTGATTGGGGATAGTGTCAACATTGCTGCTCGTCTAGAAGCTTGGCAAAAAGATAAGCAAACTAATCAGTGTCGAATTTTAATTGCTCGTGAAACACTTGACCATCTGCAAGAGCAGTTTTATGTGGAATCGTGGGGACATCTTCAACTGCGCGGCAGGCAAAGCCTGGTTGAGGTTTTCCAGGTTTTGGGCTATGCCGATTCGTCTAATCAACTTAGTGAACTTGATCAGCCACAACCACAGCTTTATCGCGATCGCTTGATTACGGAAGATCCTAATTAAAGGTGCTAAATGTCAAGTGCCAGTCAACCTAGTCTAAACCCAGCCATGCTAGTAACCCTTGACCACTGGCATACTCGATCGCCAGCATTAGAGCAAAGCCAATCATGGCAGCACGACCATTTAAGCGTTCAGCATACTCATTAAAACCAAACTTAGGTTCGCCAGCTTTAGGCGTTACGGAGGGTTGTCGAGTCATATCAGTGAACCTTGTTATTAATTGAAAAAAACCGTGAAATAGAAAAGTGCAAAAAAGAACAGAATCTCTCCGTTACATTTCTTTATTGCAAGACCATTGTAAGGAGAAATTACTAGTCGTCAAGACTGTATGTAACGGGCATTGCTAAATTTGGGGATGAAATTTGTAGGGGCAATAATCCCTTGCGGTTGCCCTCTATCTCCGCCAGGGTAGCCACAAGACCTACCCCTACGGTCAAAACATACTTGCACTCAGCAACGCCTATGTGCCGTCATGTCTGTCTTTTGCTAGACGTTTTTACTGCTTTCCTTTGAGAATATAATGTAGAAGAATAAATCTTTAGAGTAGCGACCCTAACTACAGTAAGCACTAGCAAGCAGGAGTTATCTAACCATAAAGTGTTTTCAAGGGAAGGAACCGCCTGTTAAGCTACGGAAATCACTCCTCTTTTGACCGCGTTTTCACCTCTAAAGCCAATCGAAAAGACTGTAGATTAGTAGATGAGATTGATTTATAACTCTTAATGAAGGGCAAATGAACTTTTAACTTGATGCGTTAGCACAGCCAATCGAAAGAGGTTGCTTGAGGTGCTTATATGGTGGATATACAGAGACGCTGAGATAAATAGTTCCTAATCTTCTCTAACATCATTTCACGTTGAATAAAGTTTAGTAGATGTCAGTTATGTACAAGAAGCTCATTTCATATCTCAAACCGTTGTTGAAGCCACTTCTTCTCTTGGTCTTGGTGCTGGGTTTATCGCTAGGGCAGGCAAATGATGCCTTTGCAGCTTCACGGGGCGGCGGACGAATTGGTGGCGGATCATTCCGTTCGCGTGCGCCAATGCCTAGCCGGGGATACAGTTCTCCACGAAGCTACGCGCCTCCGATAGGCGGCGGTGGCTACTATCCGGGCGGTGGTTTTGGATTTCCTTTTATTGCGCCCACCTTCTTTATTGGTGGCGGTGGTAGCTTGGTAACGATTCTGGTTTTCTTTGCAGTCGCCAGTTTCCTCGTTCAAACATTTCGCCGTAGCCAGGGAGAGGGTTCTGATTACGACGCTGTTTCAAACCCAACGGTTAGCGTGGCTCGGCTACAAGTGGGCTTGTTGGCGAATGCTCGCGAACTTCAGGCTGATCTAGACAAACTAGCAGCTAGTGCTAACACGGGGTCAACCGAAGGGCTTGCTCAGGTTCTGCAAGAGACTACTTTAGCGTTGCTTCGCCATCCAGAGTACTGGACTCATGCCAATTCCACCGTGCAGCAGTCGCGTTTGGCAAGCGCAGAGGCAGAGTTTAATCGGCTTGCTTTAGGTGAACGCAGCAAGTTTAGCCGTGAGACTCTTTCAAACGTCAACAACCAGCTTAAACAAGCGCCCCTTGACGCACTATTGGCTGGTAGTGATGGAGTCGGGTCTTTGGCAACTCAAGAGTTGAAAGATCCGGGCGAATTTATCGTGGTGACATTGGTGGTCGGCGCTCAGGGTAGCCTGAAATTGCCGGCTGTCAACAATACCGAAGATTTGCGTCAGGCTTTGGGCATTTTGGGCGGAGTTGCCAGCGATCGCCTGTTGGCTTTGGAAGTTCTTTGGACTCCTCAAGCAGAAGGGGATGTTTTAACCCGTGATGATTTACTGGTGGAATATCCATCCCTGAAGTTGGTTTAAGACGCTGGTTTAATCGTCCAAGCTAATTAAGGATTTTGAGAAGGAGGCGTAACTGCCTCCTTTTTGCTTTTGGATGATTCTTGTTGGGCGATCGCCTGCTTGACTAACCCTGCCAGCTTCTCTTTCCAAAATCGAATATTAGGATAGTGTTCGACTTGGCTTAAAACCTGATCCCATTTGCCATCCCTTAAAGCTGTTTGAGCGCTGTAATAGCCTGACTCTGCTCGATTCCAATCCGTTTGCCACTGCGACACAGCAGCTATCGCAACTGGATAAACAGAACTGTCAGAAGACACCGTTTTGGCTAAAGCAATTGCCCCATCTATGTTGCCAGCTTGATATTGCTGAGTGGCGATCGCCATTAAATGAGTCCCAGCATCCGATGGTGATTGAGCCGTGAGCGCAGCGCCACTCGGCAAGCCGCAGCTAGTCACGGTTAGCTCTTTGTAAACCCACCCTTGAAGCGGACTGCTAATCTTCAGCCAGCCTTCATTTTCATCGGTCACGATTAACGGCACTCCGTTCGGCAACCGACCCAGCATATTGTCAGCCGCAACAACTGGGCTAGAGCGCACGTTCATCGGTGGCTTAGGATCGGCAATAATCGTTTGGCATCCTAGCTGAGATGCTGGAGGAGAGGGTTGTTGCAGACGAATAGATGCTTTGACCCCAACCGCAATCGCGATCGGCAGCGTAAAGCTAGCCACAAGCCACAGCCATGATGGTGAAAGCCATTTCATTCTTTCTCTCAACTCGTACACCCAGCGCACCTGATGTGAATATCAAAATTCTACTGACATTTTTACGAATAACCAACTTATTCAAACAAATTGCAGAACCGCAAAAATTCAGCTAATGGGAAAGCCTTGATCAAGCTATGGACTTGGAATAGTTTAGTTTTTACGGAGGTTTGCAGGAGCGCCAACGGGAGATATTTGGGCGATCGCCCGCAAATTTTGGCTGCGTAACAAGTCAATCAAGCTGAGGTTGCGTCCTTCGATTTGGGCGACGGCTTCGATCGAAGAGAGTAATGCCTGCGCGGCTTCTAGTTCGGTATAGCCGCGTCGTTGTGCCACCTGAATTGCAGTGTCATCGGCATCCAGTTCTTTTTGGGTGCTGCGGTTTTCGCGCCAAATCTGGGTGCCTGCGATCGCGCTCAACGCCCCTGCCGCGATCATACCCACCGCATCTGCCTGCACCGTCTGCACTGCAACGCCCACCACTCCCGCCAAAACCGCCGCCTGATACCAATTGGGGCGAAACCACTTGATGCTAGTCATCCAGCTAACGGTACGCAGCATCAGCAGGTCGCATTCAGGACGAGATAGCTGGCTGAGCATATCAAAATTCACCCAAATTGGGCGAGCCGTCATCCACGGCATGGGAAATGGATGATCAATCACATACCGTTGCTCTGGCTTGCTGACTAGCTTAGTCATCATCCGACCCGAAGCGGGCAACAAGTCCATTAAGCGATAAATTTCTGAGTCTGAATACATGGCGGAAGCTTTGAGTGTTGTGTGCGAGGTAAAAGACTTAAGCAAAATCTATCATCTAAAACCCGACACCCAACACCTATTTTCTAAAGTGGCTCAAGACTATTTGCCAAAGCAGAAACAGCACCCGGCACCCGGTCGGCTCCGGCTTGAGTCGCAGCAACCAACATCAGTAAAATATATTTGGATGATGGACGCGCCAAAATTACGCCGCTCATGGGCTGGGTGTTTCCGCCTAGAGTCAAGGTGCCTGACCAATTCATTACCGCGCCACCGCCCTCTTCGGGTTGGGCAGGCGCAGTCTGAAACCCTTCGCCACGTTGGAATGCCGCGATCGCAATTTTTGCAAGGCTTTCACTGTTGTCGTAACCCGCATTTAGCCCGATGGGATTACCCAAAGGTTGAGACTGCGGCACCACGATATATGCTAGGGTGCTGTCCGCTGATTCAACTAGCACGGAGCCTGCCAGCGGACTGACTTTGTAATCTTGCAAAATGCCAACCCGAAAGCGTCCACTTGGATCTTGATAGATGCTGCCCATCGGTAAGGGCGGCGCGATCGATGCGGGGGGAGCGAATGAGGCAGTGCCGGATGGATTGACTGGAATAGCAGGCAGACTCGGAGGTGAAACCGGGGCGGCGGATGGAGCAGCAGGAGTGGCTGGGGAAGATGTTGGAGATGGCTTGGCGGTTTGAGCGATCGCTGCATCAGGCATCTGCAAAATGCTTGCAGACGGCTGGTGTGGATAATAGCCGCCGAATATCAGGGCGATCGCGCTAATAATGCCTAAACCCACCAGCCAAAGTCGTTTTCGATTCATATCTGTCGTTCCTGTCTCGTTTCAAATTCCCGAATGGTTCAAGCGGCTATCTTCCTGCTATTTTCCTAAGATTGCTGGGTTTCCGGTATCGTATAGCCCCGCGATGCAGCCAATCATCAGCGTTGCCAGGGTAGCCGCCCACAAAGCCTTCCAGCCGAGTTCGGTAATATCTCGGCGGCGCGACGGCACTAAACTAACTAAGCCGCCGACAAAAATGCCAACCGATGGCAGATGGGCAAATCCACACAGGGCGTAGCTGACCACTAGCAAGGCGCGTGGACTCAACCCCCCCTGATTTGCCAATACCGCAAGCTGCTGATAGGAAGGCACTTCAGTCAAAATCAGCCGTTGCCCAATCAAAACGGAAGATTGCCACAGTTCTTGCCATTGCAGAGAAACTCCGGTCAAAAAGGTCAGCGGCAAGAACAGTGCGCCCAAAATATTTTGCAGAGTGACAATCTGAAATACGCGACCAATCCCGCGAATGAACGGTTGAGAACTGGTTGCCAGAGATGCCAGATTGGCGAAAAATAAGTTGACCAATGCCACCAATCCGAGAACAGCGATGAGTAAAGCCGCGATCGCTGCTGCCAACTTCACTCCATCCATAGCCCCCAACACTACGCTTTCCATCAAATTCAGTCGCGCAGGCTGCTCATAATTCCGTTGATTTCCGTCAGTTTCATCGTCAATCAACAAGTCACGATCCTCAACGGTTTCGATATCTCGCGATTCTTTTACCTTCTCTTCAGCGGCGGCATCCGTTCGAGTCTGCTGGCGTTGCAAGGATTTTCCCATCGTTTCTGGCACTTCGGTTTCAGGCACCACAATTTTGGAAATAACAAAACAGGCAGGAATTGCCATAATCGAGGCTGAAATCAAATGTCCGGTGATATTGGGGAACACGGGACGCAAGAAGCCGACATACAGCGCTAAAACCGTGGAAGCGATGCTGCCAAAGCAGGCTGCCAAAATTGCACAGATTTCACTGCGGGTCATGCGCTCTAGATAGGGGCGCACCAAAATAGTGGCTTCAATCCCTACAAAAATATTGCTAGCACCGCTGAGGGCTTCGGCACCGCTGAGGTTCATGGTGCGGCGAAAAATTCGGGCAAACCCATTCACCAACGGCTGAATCAAGCCCAGGGTGTACAGCAGCGCCATCAGCGCCGAAAAGAAAATGACGCTAGGCAACGCCCGAAACGCAAAGACATATCCCAAGCTGATGAAATCGCCGCTGGAGCCGTTGGACAGGAGGCGATCGCCTGGAACCGGCACATAGGGCGGCGTAACGGCACGGGCAATCCACCGACCCGCCAGCAAAGGACTTGCCGGAGCGCTCGTTGGGTCAGGCACCAACAGCGACCCAAAGATAAAGCGTGAGCCTGCTTCCGTCGCTTGCAAAATAGAATTTACGCCATCGCTCAGCAGTTCCAGCAAATTACGTGTGGCGGAAATCTGAAAGACCAGCAGCCCTAAAATGAGTTGCAGCCCAATTCCCCAAAAAATGGTTCGCCAGGGAACGATGCCACGGTTCTCTGAGGTGAGCCATGCAATGCCACAGAGCGCAAAAATGCCAATAAATGATAAAAAATTTAGCCCAGACATGAAGATTTTGGGTAAACAAACTGCCTGAAATCAGCGTAGGTAATAAAGTCTGCCTGAGAATGCAGCCAAGTGAGATATCGCTCTAAACGCAGAAGCATCGGTTTTCCAGAATGGCGCTTCACGTAGCTCGGTAGCCCATAGGCTGAAAGGTCAGTAAACTCCCACGGGTGAAAGTATAAGCTCAAATAGCGATCGCATTGCAAAGTGAACAAGCTGGCAAGTTGATAAAGCGGCAGTGGAAAGTTTTTGAAGCTCAACCAAAACAGTGGAAACCGAATCAGCGGCGTGACCGATACGGGAATATGCAAAAGCTGCTGCGAGTAGTAGGCGGTGCGTTGAGTGAAGAAGTTATTATATCGCCCCGGAAGATAAGTCGGATTCATGGATGAATTATAGGCATATCCGGCGCTTTCAATCGCATGATCATTCACTTTTTGTAGCCGCGCCATGCGAAACCCGGTGATGGGCGCTTGCGTGATTTGTTCAAGTGTGTGCTTGGATGTGGCTAAATCGGCTGGCTCAAATGACGAATGATAGAAGCCGTGGGAAGCGATTTCGTGGGTTTGGGCGATCGCTCGAATCAACGGCTGATGGTGCAGCGCGAAGTAAGCAGTTGTAAAAAAAGTGGCTCGAATATTCAGTCGCTTCAACAGGTGCAAAATCGGCTCCAAGCCCTTCAGCGACACCCGAAATTTTTCTCGATCATTCAGAATTTGACCATATTCTTCGGGAATATCAAACTCTTCCACATCAAAACTCAGCAGAACCACTTTATTCATAGCGTCCTGTCCAATCATTCCAGCGAATTTTGAATAGATCACGCAGCATTTTGATAGAATCCGCCAACAAATCCACTTTGGATATTTTGGTCGCATGGCTGTTGGAAACATAAGCCGGAATTTCGGCGATCGAGTATCCCAGTTTCTTCGCCAAATAAATTAGCTCCACATCAAAAGAAAAGCCGATCAGTTCTTGCCGATCAAATATTTCTTTGGCTGCCTTGCTGCTAAAGCCCTTTAATCCTGCTTGCATATCCACATAGGGCAAGTTCAAAATTTGTTTGGACAAGCTATTGAAAACTTTTCCGGCAATTTTTCTAGAAAGCCTGAGTCCTTGGTTGCCTTCGGGCACTAGGCTGCGGCAACCGATCACCACGTCGTACTGTGCTAATTTTGCCGTGAGCCAGTCCAAATGATCCAAAGAATAGGCGAGATCTCCGTCTAAAAAACAAACGTAGTCGGTATTCGCTAAATAGACTCCCATTTTGACGGCATGACCTTTGCCGCCGCGATCGCAATAGGACCGCAGTTGAATTTGCTCAGTCTGTGAATCGGCAATGCGCTGTTCTAAAATTTGCTGGGTGCGATCGCTGGAGCCATCATTCACAAAAATAAACTGAAAGTTAGGATGGCTTTGACAGTATGCCATCACCGCATCAAATGTGCTGCCAATGCAGGCTTGCTCATTGTAAACAGGCATGATGATAGCCGCGCGATCAAGCTGCTGAGGGGCGATCGCTGCGCTATAGGGAACGCCTTCAGCCAACTCCACGGTCGCGGCTGGCTCACCCGCAAACGCCAACACTCCTTCTCGCCTTTGGCTAGGTGATTCGCGATCGCGGCGCACCTGCCCCCACTTCAACCTAGAGCTTAACGACTTTCTAGGGAACCGACTCATGCTTGCTCTCCTCAACCACACACACCGGGCATCAAACACAACTTCTACCATACAAGACAGTCGCAAACTGAACTATCCCATGGAAAGATTTAGACTTGTGACTCGCTTATTCCCATCTAAAGGAGATGGGCAATTCGCGTTTATTCTCATTTAAGGAGTTGCTCAACCGAGTAAATTTGACTCTGCATTCACTGTTTTGTTCGCCGTTTAAGCGTTGTTTTTTCTAAAGACGCTAGTAAATCTTGCCGTAAAGGTGCCCAAGCGGTTAAGCTCTCTGTCTGAGAGGGAACACCCTTTTGCAACAGCACTACTCCATCTTGCAGATGTACCAGTCCATAGGCTTTCTGGGCAAGGATTTCATCCATTCTGGCAATAATCAGGCTTAAGCGCTGGTGATCCCCCTTAAACAGGGGTTGATACTGATCCAACCGCCAAAGATCCGCCACGGCATACTCCATCATCTGCACTTGTCCTTGCTCATCTTTTAGCTGGAGATTGGGAAATCGACTAATTTCGCGCCGGGTGGAAAGGGGTGGAATTAGGTAGGTGGTCGCCGCAACGCTCGCATCAGCAGGAATCACCCGAATCATGTCGCGCAACACTTGGCTATGTTCCCACTGGCGCGGCAGAGTAATGTATAGCCAGGGATTGAAGGATTCGGGCAGTAAAAAGTAGAATGCCTGATTCGGGTTAGAAAGGGTCACCAAGAGGATCGATAGGGCAATGCAAGCTATCCAAAAGCGACGAAAGGTAGAAGTTAACTGACGGGTGCGGTAGGTGAAGCCGAGGGTTTGCCACAGCGATCGCTTGCCCATTGGTTCAACCATAGGACGCTGAGACGGCGTTGCCCACCATAAAATTGCGCCATAAAAAATCCCAGGAACGATCGCAACTGAATATCGCAGCGTAATTGTTAGGGCAGACATTCCCGATTGCATCAGCAACGCTAACAAGGGCACTCCTGCAATAATCCAGCTTGGAGGCGATAGGGCAGGCACAAACGCTAACGGTAGCCATTGACCGAGGAGATACATGACTCTGCGATCGAACGGAGTCAGCAGACTTTTCAACACTTCTACCGGATGGGTTAACATGCCCCACAGCACTTGCAGCGTCGTGGGCGACTCGATCCCTGGCACATACTGTCCAAAACGTCCAGCCATATATGGCGGTGGAGTATCGCTTGAGAAGTGAAGTGAAACCACGCTGGTGATGATTGCCACATAGGCAAAACTAACTCCGCAAAGCGCTACTCCGACCCAGGGATGGCGACGGCTTAACACCAAATACAATCCAATGCCAAATAAAATAATTCCGGTATCTTCCCGAATGCCCAAAGTGAAAGCAACCATGAGCCAAAATACCCACCAGCGCTGCTTTTCCATTGCCAGCAAGGCGCTAAATACAAACAGCGGAATTTGGCAGTGTTCATAGAAATTGGCAAACGTGGGACCAATCACCGCATATGCCCCAAAATAACCCGCTGTAATCAGCAACGATAGAGTCGGCTCCAAATAGTGTCGCGCTAGAGCATATAGCACCATTCCACCTGCCGCCATTAAGCCAATTTGCAATACGACCAGGGTTACCGGAGACGGAAACAGGGCATAGATCGGCAGCCAAAGTAGAAAATTGGGGACAAAGTGTTGTCCTAAATGGTTGAAGTTAACGGGCGGAATTTCGTTGTGAAACACGCCTGCCGCTGAATGTTCGCCGGTTAGTGAGCTTTGAAACCATCGCCCGTGCAGGTTGTTCCAAAAAATTTGATTGAATAGCCCGTGATCATAGGACGCATAAAAGGTGTAATACCGATGGAGCGAAAAAATTAGCAGGAAGCTGCAAAAAACGGCTGTTAAAATCAGCAGCCATTTGATCTCTGCTTGATGATTCTGGTTTGATTCGTTCCGCTCAGGGAGCGATTTTTTGAGGGATATTAGATGCGCCATAATCGGGTGACTGCTTTCTCGTCGCGGTATGAGGGATTTAAGGGAGTTGGGCGATTCCCGTAGGAATCGTTTCACGAATCGCCCGATCAATTGGGTTTAGGCGTGGGCACATAGGTGGGGCGAAGTGCTTTCCACTGGGCTAAGGCTTCGGGTTGCGATGGTTTTTGGTGCTGCATCAATACAATGCCATCCTGAAAAGATTGAATACCATATTGATTCTGTGAGAGCAAGTCGTCAATTTTAGTGGGCAAAATTTCCATGTAGCCGCGCTCTTCCCGAAACGCAGGCTGATATTGCTGCAACTGCCAAAAATCCGCCACAATATACTCCACGTTTTCCACTTGATTTTGATCATTGCGAAACTGCAAAAAGGGCATTCGCAAAGCGGCTCGACGACCCGATAGCGGTGGCACGAGATAGGTTGTTGCCGAAACACTGGCATCGGGGGGGATTTGGGTGAGGAGCGATCGCGCCTCTGCCACATGGCTCCACTGACGGAATAGAGGAACCTGCACCCAAGGCTGAACCGAATCTGGGATGACAAAATAAAACACGCGATGGGGGCTTTTCAACAGCACAACCAAGAGCGACAAAATGATCAACCCTAGCCAGATTTTTTTGAATCGGGATCTAAAAACCTGGGGATGCACTGACCACCACAGAATCGCCCCATAAAACAAACCGGGCACCAGCGTGATCGCATAGCGAATATACACCGAGAACCGCGAATCGCCCCCTTGTAACAGTAGTTGCGCTAAGGGTGCGCTGGTCATCATCCAAGCGCTGGGTGAGATCAGCGGCACAAAGGTAAGGGAGAGGGTTTGCGCCAACATATAGGACACTTTCAAATCAACTGATGAAAAAACGTGGCTAATTAACCGCTGCGGATTGCTGAGGATGCCGCCCAGAATCTCGAAGGTGGAGGCTTCGTTTCCACTGGCAAAATGTCCAAATCGCTCGACCATAAACCGCTGGGAAATATCCCTAGAAAACAGCGGCATGAAAACATTGGTGGCTAACATCACATAGGCGAAGCTGATGCTGCACAAGGCAATCCCCACGATCGCAAATCGCCGACTCAGCGCTAAATATAGCCCAATGCCAAACAGCAAAATGCCGGTGTCTTCTCGCACCAGCAGGGTTAAGCCTGCCATTAGCCAAAAGAGCCACCACCAGCGCCTTTCCAATGCGAGGAACAGGGTAAACAGCAGCAGCGGAATCTGGCTCAAATCGTGAAAGTTGGAAAAGGTGGGTCCGATGACGGCAACCGAGGTGTAGTAGCTAGCGGTGATCCACTGGGCAAGAGTGGGCTGCAAATACTGTCGCGCTAGAGCGTATAGCATCAATCCCGCCGCTGTTACCTGTGCCACCTGAAGTACAACCAACGTCGCGGCATGGGGAAACAGCGCGTAAATCGGCAGCCACAGCAGCAAAATTGGGTCAAAATGCTGCCCCAATCGGTGATAAGCAACTGTGGGCACTTGGCGATCAAGCACCACTGCCCCCGACAGTACCGACGACAGGGAACTTTGAAAAAAGTTTCCGTGAATCCCATTCCAGAAAAGCTGATTAAAAATTCCCTGGTCGTAGGATGCATAAAAAGTCAGGTGGCGATGCAGTGCTAACAGCAGCATCACAACCCAGAAAAATGCTGCCAACCGCAGCACGGGCTGCATTTCCAGCCACATTTCTGAATGGCGCTTTGCCCAAAAATCTTTGAAGCCCTGTAACTGACGCATGGATGCAGCCGACGATGAAATCAATTAGAACGTCAGAATACCACGCGCTCATAACTGGGCGATCGCTCGTCCAGGATTTACCGCTAACACAGTAGCCACAATTGGCTTAGCTGGCGCTTTGCACTGGCGCGATCGCATTTTCCATCCCAAATTTTCGGTTTTGCACTCGAACGATCGCTGTTGTCGATGAGTGTGTCTATGCAACTGCGATCGAGCTTGGGAGAGAAGACGGGCGATTTCTCAGGGACGGCAAGCCAAACGCGCTTTCTGCGGATGGAAGACTAAATTAGCAAGACCGAAACTATCGCTATATTGAAGGAAATTATTCAGCGTTCTCTGAAAGTACAAATTCCATTTTTTCAACTGCTTAAAAATGATGCAAATTACTTTGAGTGCCCAGCAAAGCAAAATTCTTGAGTCTCTCTCACAGCAAGGTGGATACAGATCTCTCGAAAATGCCATTGATATAGCGTTAGTACTCCTCGCCGATGAGGTCGCCCAGCAACATCCTGAGGAAACCCCAGATTATCTTGCTTGGGTC
This sequence comes from Synechococcales cyanobacterium PMM_0083, assembly GCA_949127665.1. Lineage (GTDB taxonomy): Bacteria > Cyanobacteriota > Cyanobacteriia > Leptolyngbyales > Leptolyngbyaceae > ULC077BIN1. The sequence continues at coordinate 505 of CASBQE010000351.1, read as the reverse complement.
GAACAAACTCGCCGCAAAATTGATGCAGGGATACAAGCCGCCGAGCAAGGTGAAGTCTTAGACGCAGACAATGTACTTGCTCAACTCCGGCAGAAGGTCAATGCCGCCAGAGCTACTTCTGCATGAAGAACCTGCGGATTACGATCGCAGCTAGCCAAGATCTGGATGAGATTTCCGACTATTTTCTGGCACAGAGCATTGATGCTGGCGATCGCTTCGTTACAGTTTCAACCAAAAATGCACTCACTTAGCGCGTTATCCCTACATCGGTAAGTCTTATGCCCTTATCACGACAGGGTTACGCGGATTATTGCTGATAAATTACATCATCTTCTATCGTGTGCTTGGCGATGATGTCGAAATCCTCCGAGTCGTTAACGGTTATCGCAACTTGCAGGATGTCTTCCCGGAGTAAGGCGATCGCTCACCCAGGATTTACCGCTAACGCAGTAGCTACAATTGGCTTAGCTGACGCTTTGCACTGGAACGATCGCAGTTTGAATTG
>CASBQE010000350.1 GCA_949127665.1 Synechococcales cyanobacterium PMM_0083 | reverse complement strand
GAACAAGAGAGGAGACAGGCAAAATCCCCCCAGCCCCCCCGCTATATAATTCGCTTCCCCACCTGTCAAGAAGATCCGAGTGTTTCCTGACAGTTTTCCGGCAAGCGCTTGCCCTTTTGGCTACTTTGGCTTGATCGATTTCGCGGCCTTCTAGTTCTAGTTGAGCTACCGCTATTGCTATCCGTTGTCTTGCGTCCTGGCTCCGATCTATGTTCGCCTTTTGCAGCTCTTCTACTGTCCAGAGTTTGCCGGTTTTTCCATAGAGCCACTCAAGTCTTTTTAGAAGCTTATCTGTCAGTAGGTATGGCACATATTCTCTTGTAGGAGCATCCTGCCTGGTCCACTGACACGCCCTTTTTATGTCCTGGTCACATTCGTCTAGCTCACCGGTTTTTGTTGCCTTAGAGAACCCGTTGTTTTTCTCTTTGAACCACTCCCGGATTTTCTCAGCCCGGCTTTTCGCATTCTTATAGCCAGCTAGCGATCGCACATTTATCGACGAATCCCCAAACCAAAGGTAGTGACCGACGCTTAGCACCGCGTCATGTCTTTGACTTTTATCTGTCAGCCCATTTAGCCAGTATTCACGCCCTTTTTGGAATTTCTCCCAATCTAGGCCCTTGGTAAAGAGCTTCTCAAAAGCCTCGGTAGCAATGGCTTCTTCATGCACCTGGACGCTCTTGCCCTGGTCCTGCCGGCGGAGTTCTACTTCGCGCTCTATGCGGCTTTTCGCCTCATCCCAATTTCTTTGGCTTTGTTCTCTATTGTGTATGAATGAGGCTAGCGCCTCGTCTCTTGTTAGTTCTTCTCTTTTCTTTGTTAACTTGCCACTGCGATCAAGCCAGCCAAAGCCTTTCTGTAATGGCAGCCTCAGCCCTTGTTTACTTGGGAATACTTCTAGCGTTCCGCAAGCTATCTCATAGCTATTTGCCTTCAAGTAGCTCTTTATTGTCCTTTCTACTTCTTCGCTCAGCACATAGTCCGAAAAAAATAGATACAGGTGCCAGCCGCCGCTTTCACTACTTTGATATGGCACTAACTTGAGGCCGACTGCAGCAAATTTCCATCTGAGCTTTGCCAGCTCCTGGCCGTTGTGATACTTGCTCCCGCTGTCTATGTCCAAGACTGCATGGCTGGTCGTCTCACCCCAGCCGCAACCCCGCAGTATCCCCCGCCCTTCGTCTGAGATCACCCTAAGCAGCTGATAATCGGCTAATTGGCTGTTCTGCCAATACCAGTCCTTGCCGGGAAACTTCTGTATATATCGCTCTCGGAAGGGAAACAGCGACAGGAAATCAGACTCAGCCACCGTATTTAATACCGGTAGACAAGATTTATTTTTCTTCTGTAATTGCCGCTCTTGGGCTTTCTCCGCCACAAGAGCCTGACTAGTAGCCGTTGTACTTCGCCCTCAGTTTTATGGGCGAGCTTGACGAACGGATCTATCTCCTCTATTATTTCCATAGTTTCAAAAACCGCCCGGCCAGGTTAGTTTTAGAAACAACTTCAAAAATTGAAGATGTTCAATCCGCAAATTTTAGAAAGACCAGCCCTAAAGGCTGGTTTTTTTAATTACTGGGTAAAGTACTCCCCCAAGCTCACATCCAAAAGATATACAACAATGCACCGCATTTGGTGTCACGTCTAAATATAATTGAAAAGGCAATTTAGTGCTACTACTTAGAGAAGTTTTCTTTGAGCTTTTGCCACCAACTAGACCTATGTTTACTATCTGTTAATAGCTTCACTTGCTGGCGTTCTGTTTCAAGCTGCCCTTCTAGATAACCATTTCTGAAAGTAGCGCCTTGCAGTTGGCTTTTTAGCTCGAAATTTTCTTGCTCAATTAGTTGAAGCCTGATTTCCATCTCTACAACTTTTCGCATATCAAGATCAGGGGTGGACAGGCCAAGGTCCGGAGTGGGTGGGTTGTCCGGGCTTGCCCGATCCGGTCCGGCAATGTCCGATCCGGACACACTTTGATTATGCCCGGGTCTAATTCGCCATTGTTCGCCCCATGCTCCTTGAACCTTCTGAGCTTCAATTTTGCCTTGTTTAATCCATCTTCTCAGCGTTCGCTCGTTGACGTTTAGAACTGTAGCGGCTTCGGACAGAGTCAGCCAAATTGCCGGGGTGGGTGGGTTGTCCAGGCCTGTCCGATCCGGTCCGGCAATGTCCGATCCGGACTGTTCGAACAAATCATCCATACCGTTGGTATCGGTAGTGGTGAGTATCTTGTAATCGCGGGCGGTATCAGTCATGAGAAAGAGTATAAGTCGAGATATAAAGCCTGTCCACTTTTCAGCCCTTCCTGACATGCATCCAGTCTATATAGCCACGATGCGTCTGATAAGGTCCATTATGATCCATTATTTTTAGCCATGCCAGCAAAGGGTTACTGAGCTTAGCTTTCACGCTTTGATTTATTTTGCGCTTTCTCTTGAAAAGCCCAAAATCTCTCCACCGTCCGATATTTCCCCTAATCAAAACCCTTTTGGGGTACTCTTCGCCTAGCCTTACCTTCACCGTCACTTCTGGGACCAGCAATACAGGCACTGACAACAAACACGCGATACCATACACGGTGACGTTTGCTTTGAAAATCAACATTGTCGTTAGGCTTTTTCTTTACGCCATACCTAGCGCAAGTTAGTGCTCATGCGGATTAGCAAGTAACGCCGCGTTTACAATCAAAGTGTTAAGCGCTCTTTATGCCACTTATAAAAGCATGCAAAGCCTGAATGGCTTTCACCCAGACAACTCATCAAAAAAATTGACAACTTGTTTAAACGTTCAATTGTTAAGAGTCTTGCTGGGTCTTTGTTTCAGGCATTTAATGTCGGTTAATTGCAATTACCAGGCTATACCGACTAGGAAGAATACATTCCTATTTTATTTCTTTCACCGAGACAACGCCCACCTTTCCTGACTATTTCAATCATTCAATTTCACAATGCAATCCCTTTGAGGGTTGAAGAAGTGCACTATTGAATATTGAGGGAGACAGTACAGGGGCCAATCATCGGCGGATAGAAAGAAGTAAGAATTCGAGGCTCAATCGAGTCTTGTTTCATTCAAAGGCACCCACCACTTGCTTGAGCGCATAACTAGTCGCACTTAAGCATCACAACTTGAACCAGAAGAAGCGGCCTTACTTCGTCTGGTTCAGCCTTTCGCG
>CASBQE010000349.1 GCA_949127665.1 Synechococcales cyanobacterium PMM_0083 | reverse complement strand
GTATGTCGCCTTACAGTCACTCCTTCGCTTTGCTCCCGCGCCAATGACATCAATTCATCCGTGGTAAAGCTGTAACCCAATTGCTCGGTAATTTTTAGGAATTCTTCTGGTCCCTGCATATGATCAAACCGCTCTCGTAACGTTTCATCAGAGGCAACAGCTTCCAAAAAACGACTTGCACTTTCTAAAGACATCGCCAAAATCTCCATAATGGTGCTGACTCTTTTGCCCAGCAGAAAGCATATTGCCATATTGCCTTATACCCTAAAACCTAGCGCTGCTTAAACTAAAAATAGTTCAAAAATGGTTATCAAATAAAAAGCACCCTACCTCAGGGTGCCTGTTCTAGAATTCTAGATTTGTTTTAGCCGTTATTGTCTGACAGCTATCAACTTTTACGAACCGCCAAAAAGCACATCACTAAATCTTTACAGCCCTTTAGATAAGGGATGGAATTCCCAGTATCGGACAGGGAAAGTCAAATTCTAACTGCTGCACCAACGGGTGATTGGAAGATTTGCAGCCTAAGACTAAAACAGTTGCGGATTCTGCTTTAACCACTTGGCGAAGCTCGTCTGCTAAATTACCAAACCGAAGATGGGTTTTGAGTGACCCGCGCCACTCATCTGCCAAATGACGGGCTTGCCACAAAATATGATCTGCCTGCTCAAACTGGTGCATTTGCCAATCAAAAGCACTGCAAATATGATCTTGAGCCAGTGGCAGTTCAGCGACTAAACCGTTGCCCACTTTGCTCATAGATTGAGCTTGAACCGATTCACCACATTCACGGATGGGCAATGTATGAGTCTTGTCCGCTGAATCTGGGCGATCGAGCGGATCTAAATAGCAGGTGCGATCGCGCCCCGCAGCGTTTCGGTCTACCACATAAATCACCTGCACCATCACCGTTTTTTGGGTTGCCAAGCGAGTTTGGTGAGCAATCCATAAGGTCAAATCAAGCGCAGTCTGACTATGAGGAGAAGCATCGTAGCCAACCAAAAGATTAATTTCATTAGAATTTGACATTGCATCATCGGTTGCTTGCTTAGGAAGCAGAACCATGCGCTTTGCCATTTCAGGACAGCCAAGTGCGTTTTCAAGACGCACTAGCATTGGGAGAATTTTCACAGTTTTTATCCTCTCAGGATCTTTGTTTACGAGAGGTGGGTCAAAGCGACAAACACGTTAAGACTCTATGCTTCGATAAATATCAAGCACTGACAGTCAAATACACACTTGCCAGGAGACACCAATAACCACGACTATAAAGCCTCAGTATTGGGCGCTCCTTCCATTGCCGACGGAGTTAGCTGACGGGCTAAGACTGGAAGGTGTCTCTCTTAACAAATGGTTAAGATTCGCCCCAAATAAACCGGTTCCTCCGCTCTGATACGTGCGTCAGGTTTAGCTAGATTAAATGCTATTACCCCGCACTATCAGATTAGGCTACCCACTAGATTGACAGGTGAAGTCGATAAAGAGGCTGGTGTTTGGTAACGTTTAGGAACTATTCCCCTAATTTATGGGAACTCGCTGTACAAAACTGCTACCTTCAAAACAAATCACTCTTATGATGAATCGGATCTAGACTAACAAATGTACTTTGACAATATAGCCTGCTGATTTTAAAACAGCTATGTTCCTTCGGAATGGTTACATCAGTTATAAGATATGCAAAATATACGATACGACGATAGATTGCTTGTACCTAGTTGGATTTTTTGGGCGTGACTTCCCTTACGGCTTCGGGGCTTGACTTAAACCAATTGTTTCCGTTTAATCTGGATGATTTCCAGACACAGGCGATCGCGGCATTGGAGTCAGGCAAATCAGTGGTGGTGTGTGCGCCCACGGGTTCCGGCAAAACCCTAATTGGAGAATATGCCATTCATCGGGCGATCGCACGAGGGCGGCGGGTTTTCTACACTACGCCACTCAAAGCTCTGTCTAATCAAAAGCTGCGCGATTTTCGTGAAATGTTTGGGTTCGATCAAGTGGGGCTGCTCACAGGCGATATTTCGATTAACCGCGATGCCCCCGTGTTGGTGATGACTACCGAAATCTTTCGGAACATGCTTTACGGCACGCCGATTGGGGAAGTGGGCACCTCGCTCACAGGCGTAGAAGCGGTAGTGCTAGATGAATGCCATTACATGAACGATCGCCAGCGGGGCACCGTTTGGGAAGAATCCATCATCTATTGCCCGCCAGAAATTCAACTCGTTGCCCTTTCCGCCACTGTTGCCAATAGCGATCAACTCACCGATTGGATTCATCAGGTGCATGGACCGACTGAATTGATCTATTCCGACTTTCGCCCTGTGCCCCTCAGCTTTCACTTTTGCAATCCCAAAGGGTTGTTTCCCCTGCTCGACGACAGCCAAAAACGGATTCATCCCCGGCTCAAGCCCAAGGGCGGCAAAATGTCGGGTCGCATGGGTGGCAGTCAGCGATCGCCCAAGCAAGACAGCCCCTCCTTGGCATATCTGGTCAGCCAATTGCAACAGCGGGATATGCTGCCTGCGATTTACTTTATCTTTAGTCGGCGAAATTGCGATCAGGCAATCGAGCAAGTGCGTCACCTCTCCCTGGTCAATCCCGATGAAGCCGCGCAGCTAAAGCAGCAGATCGATGAGTTTTTGGAACGCAACCCCGAAGCCGGACGAGCCGGACAGGTGGAGCCGCTATATAACGGCATTGCCGCTCACCATGCTGGCATATTGCCTGCCTGGAAAGGCTTGGTAGAAGAGCTTTTTCAGCAGGGGTTAATCAAGGTGGTGTTTGCCACAGAAACCCTGGCAGCAGGAATCAATATGCCGGCTCGAACAACGGTGATTTCTAGCCTTTCCAAGCGGACTGATTTGGGACATCGCCTGCTGAATGCCTCCGAGTTTTTGCAAATGGCAGGACGAGCCGGACGACGCGGCATGGACGTGCAGGGCTATGTGGTGACGGCGCAAACGCAATTTGAAGGCGCACGGGAAGCCGCCTATCTAGCGACAGCGGAAGCCGATCCGCTGGTGAGCCAATTCACGCCTAGCTATGGCATGGTGCTAAATCTGCTGCAAACTCACAGCTTGGAGGAGACACAGGAGTTAATTGAGCGCAGTTTTGGGCAATACCTCTCGACGCTGTATTTGCGTCCTCAACAGGAGGCGATCGCCCAATTGGATGCGGAGCTTGCTCAGATTAACGCTCAAATTGAAGAAGTGGATTGGAACCTGTTGGGGCAATACGAAAAGCTGCAAGAGCGACTAAAGGAAGAGCGCCGCCTGCTAAAGATCTTACAGCAGCAGGCAAATGAGGTGCGATCGCACGATATGGCAATGGCGCTTTCCTTTGCCGTTGCCGGAACGATTATTAGCCTGAAAAGTACCCAAAACGGGATCTCTCACCTCATGGCTGCCGTTCTTGTGATGAAGACTGCTGGATCTGGGCAGTATCCTTACCTGATCTGCCTGGGCAAAGACAATCGCTGGTATGTCGCCACGGTGGGCGATGTGGCAGAATTGCGCGGCGAAATTCCTCGCATGACCGGAGTGGATGACCTGACTCCACCGCCCGACATGCTGCCTAAACCGGGGCAAACTCGCAAAGGGGATGAGCAGACTGGGGCGATCGCTCAAAAAATCCCCGCTGCGCCCGACTTGGCGGATCACGCCCCCGAAGTCCACACCCAACAGCAGCGGATGCAGGGCGTAGAAGCCGAACTTGAGGCGCATCCCGTCCATCAATGGGGCAATCGCACCACCATTCTCAAACGCCAAAAGCGCATGACTGCCATTCGCGACGAATTGCAAGACCGTCGCAATAAACTCAGTCAGCAAGCCCATCGCTACTGGGAAGCCTTCCTCGACCTAATCGACATCCTGCGCGACTTCGGCTGCTTGGATGACCTAATTCCCACGCCTTTGGGACAATCCGCCGCTGCTATTCGTGGCGACAACGAACTGTGGCTGGGCTTAGCGCTGACCTCCGGTGAACTAGGGGCACTGGCACCCCATCACTTGGCTGCTGCCTGTGCTGCACTGATCACTGAAGTTTCGCGTCCTGATATGTGGACGCACTACCTGATTCCCCCTGAGGTGGAAGAGGCTTTGAATGGACTCCGCAGCACCCGCCAGCGCCTATTTCAGCGCCAGCGGCGGCTTCAGGTGGTGCTGCCTGTGTGGCTAGAGTATGAATTTGTTGGCATCGTGGAACAGTGGGCGCTGGGCATCGAATGGACAGAGATTTGCGCCAACACGAGCTTAGATGAAGGCGATGTGGTACGAATTCTGCGCCGCACGTTAGATTTTCTGTCCCAAATTCCCCATGTGCCCCACTTGCCCAATGAGCTAAAGCGCAACGCCGTCAGGGCAATTCAACTCATCGATCGCTTCCCCGTCAGCGGCGCAGTGGAGTAAGGGTGAATAAGATCTAGAGTTTGGGCGATCGCCTAAAGTTTTCACCAAAGCTCTAATCGCCTTTAGGCAATGCACGTTGGACTTGGCTTAGCTTTATCAAAAGTATTCGTCGTCTGTTAAGTAACATCAGAATTACTCCATGCTTTTGAGGATAGCGCCACTCAACATACTCAATAAAGTCATCCACTGTACAGGTTTTATGAGTCCCTCCATTCCATTGATGAAAGTCCTCACTGACCTCCCCTGAAATTGTGAGAATGTTGTCTAGATCAGCACTAAGAAAATGATATGTATTTTTGTCATATAAATGATGACCATGTAGTGTGGCTGATCTATTTTCATACTTGTCACGAGCAACACCAGTCACTTGACAAAAACCATCTCTAGTATTTTTTGCATATCGAACAGCCGCCTCAATATCTCCCTTCGATGGAGATGGAACAAGAGCAAGAAATGTTAAGACTGGGGGCACAACTTCCCTAACCCTTTCACAGTACTCACGCCTCTGTTCAGATTGCAAGCTAATAGATAATTCCATGCTCAACTTTTCTAAGCCAGACAAGGAAAAATAGTAACTGCTCTCACGACTTTCAAAATCCTCATTAATTCTCATTGGAGAATCACATCTCTGAATGCTCTGAAAAGCTTTATCTAGCTTGGAACCATTTGTTTTGAATACCTTTACTACATCTTCACGACTGAGCCAGTGGCGTTGATTGCTTAACGTCAAAGATGAACTATTTTCATACACTGCCTGACGAACCTCTCTATCAATTTGATTGATGCGATACCTCTCAAGTAACGCGAAGAGTGTATTCAGAGTAAATTCAGTTACCTCACCACGCAAACCATTCAGATCCAAATAACTGGCAATTGCGATCGCTCCTTCCCGTGAAAAAATTCTTATCGGATACTGTTTGTTTATATATGCTTGTACTACAAAATGTAAGCATTCCTTGAGTCGAATGTTTTCATCGGATGAAGCCTCTAGAGAATTTACTATATTGTCAAAATTTCTTTGTTCCAATCCAAAGGCTGTAGCAAGGCTGTGTTCTTCAATATAAAAATTTTTTCTATCAAAAGACATGATTAGAATCCGACAACGATGCTCTTGTACATAGTTTCTATTTGCTCGAACACTTCTCTGTCTCCAGTTTCTAAATTATCAGGATGATAAATTTTGGAAAGTTGGTAATAAGAAGCTTTAATGTCATCTTTAGTAGCAGTTTTAGGATCTAGTCTAAATGCTTGCCAAGGCTTAAAATACTGAAATACATTAATACCGTTGATACAGCCATATCCTTGCTGATTTTCTTCATTAGGGAGAATACCAACAAACTTTCGATATAGCACTTCCCAACTTGACTTTAAGCGGAGATCAAGCTTTGCTATACCATCGGTAGCCATCTTAAATGCGCCAGACTTCCTTAGATCAACAGTACCTTTAACGTTAAAACGATGATAAATAGCTTGCTTTAGCTCATCTATCTTTAGAGGTTTAGCTGTCTGAGTAGAACTCTGCTTTACACTTTGAAATACAAAATAAGCAAACTCTTCTAAGAGTTTGGCATCAACCTGCCTAACCTTAGAAAGGCGGACTATTTCATCCTGTACTTGGCGAGTCAGAAGTACCTGAGCCATGTGATTTACCACCACATTCTTTGTCTAATTATACCTACATGCTCAATTTTATGAATAGCGATGCTTGACAAAACCAAAAAATGTGAGCCGGATTTTACTAGATATATAATTAATGCTCGTTAATGCTTGAATGATCGCCAAGAAAATATTGAGAGAAGTAAAGGTTGCCATTTAAACAAAAAAATAGACTGAACTTTGCAGTCTAATCGCCGCTGTAAAGTGTTTTGTGAAATTTAAGCGGTGAGACTTTCAGGTTAATCACTTCTGCAAATAGAAGGAAAGGGGACTGATCAGAATCAGCCAACGTGCAATGACCTGTCCAATTTCTTGAGAGGTTGCACCGATCGCCAGCATTGCCCGGATCAACAATTCAATAGAAACTGAGGTATCCCCATTTTCTGCATTCGCAATCCGGGGCTGGCTAGAGTGCATTTTTTCTGCCAACTCAGCCTGGGTCATCGTTTTTTGCCTGCGTTCTTTTAGATGGCGGCTAAGCGCTAACTTGATCTCAATCAAGGCAGTTTCTTCTGAAGTTAGCTCTAAGAAATCGGAAACTGTGCCAACCTTCCAACCCTTCGCTTCTAAACGCTCTTTTTTAATCTGATCCATTGCTAAATCTCCACATCTCTGTCATATTTCCTAAGCCGTTTTTTGCAGATATCCATAATGGTAAGACTTGCTGTGCTTCACTCTACCGTCAGAGCATCGTCGAGTGGGGCGGATGTGAGAGTTTGGGCGATCGCGTCAAGTTTCTATGCTCTAAAAACGGTTTGGTTTGAACAACTATTTTTCTCTTGTTAATCACTATTGTTTGTGTCTAGTATTGATGCATAGGGGCGGTGTCATGCAGGGCATACTGAGAACGCCGATTCGCGATCGCGGAGTTTTTCACAGCAGATATGAAGCAAGCGGCACACCAAGGCATTGATACACTGTCTTCACCGTCTCACTTACAAGCATTCTTTGACTGTTCTAGCGATGTCATCCTTGAGCATGACCCAGCACTCAGATGCCTAGCCATCAACCCAGCAGGAGTTTCGCTGTTGCAAATTTTGCCGCAGGATTTCATTGGCAAAACCAGCCAAGAATTTATTGACCACCATTTAGACCCGCTGTCGCATTTGTCGTTCTTTCAAGCACTATCAACCTGCCTCCAACAGGTGTTGCAAACAGGTGTGCGAGTTCAGTACCTCCACGAAATGATTGTGGATCAAGAGACTCGTTTTTATGAGTTTTCCTACACGCCGATTCGGGAGGCTGCTGGTATTGTCGCGATCGTCAGCGTAGGACGCGACGTTACCGCTGCTCAGATTCACCAAAAACAGATTGATCACGTTCTCCGCAGGGCGCGAATCAGGCTGCTGTCATTAATCAGATACATCAATTCTTGCAACCTTGCCCAAGAATCGCTACGGCAGCGAGAAGCGGTGCTGCAAACCGTTTTGGATAATATGCCCCAGTGCATTTTTTGGAAGGATACCCAATCGGTTTATCAGGGGTGTAATCGTCAGTGGGCAGATTTGGTGGGCATTGCCGAAGCTCATGAAATTGTGGGGAGAACAGACTATTCCTTCGCCTGGAGCCGAGAAGATGCTGATAGCTATCGAGCGTTTGATCGAGACGTGATGACAAGTGGGGTGCCTCAACTTCAGGTATTGACTTCTCGGTTGCACAGTAATGGAGAGCAGATTTGGTTTATCGGTAGCAAAATTCCAATTCAAGGAATCGATGGTGCGGCAATGGGGATTCTTTGTATGTTTGAAAATATTAGCGATCGCCAACGATCAGATGAACTGAATAAAAGCGCTGAACTTCTGCAACTGGTGCTTGATAATATTCCTCAGTCATTATTTTGGAAAGATAGAGAGTTGGTGTATCTCGGCTGCAATCGCAACTGGGGCAAGGCAGCAGGTCTCCAGAACCCGCTAGAAGTGGTTGGCAAGACCGATTATGACCTGATTTGGAAAGAGGAAGCCGAACTTTACCGTGAACAAGATCGCCAGGTGATGGAAACGGATACGCCTGTCTTACACTTGATTGAACACCGTCACAATGCTGATGAGCAGGAAGCCTGGATTGATGTGAATAAAATTCCAATCCACGATGCGGAGGGGAATGTGATTGGCATCCTGGGCGCGATCGAAGATATTACCGAACGCAAACTGGCTGAAATTGCCTTACAAAAATCGGAAGCTCAGCTACGTCAACAAACCGAGCAACTGGAGCAAACTCTGCGTGAACTGCAACAAGCACAGGCACAGCTTGTTCAAACCGAAAAGATGTCGAGTTTGGGGCAATTGGTAGCAGGGGTTGCCCATGAAATTAACAATCCAGTCAACTTTATCTATGGCAATGTCAGCTATGCTCACGACTACACTCAAGAGTTGCTAGGGCTGATCCAGCTTTATCAGAAGCATTATCCGAACCCCGTGCCCGCCGTGCAGCAAGAAATTGACGCGATCGACCTAGATTTTGTGCTAGAAGATTTACCTAAAAGCCTATCTTCAATGAAATTGGGGGCTGAGCGCATTCAAGCCATCGTCTTGGCGCTCCGCAACTTCTCGCGGATGGATGAGGCAGCGGTGAAAATTGTGAATATTCATGAGGGCATTGACAGCACGCTGATGATTTTGCATAGCCGACTTAAAGCCAATGCCAATGCTGCTGAAATCACAATCATCAAAGAATATGGAAATCTGCCGGATGTGGAATGCTATGCGGGGCAGTTAAATCAGGTGTTTATGAATATTTTGGCAAATGCGATCGATGCTTTAGAAGAGGGATTAGGGATCAGGGATCAGGGGGTGGAGGAAAGCAATCGACCTCCTACTATTCACATTCGCACTGAAGTAACCGACACTCAGCAGGTACGAATTTGCATTGCCGATAATGGATTGGGTATGACAGAAGAAGTCCGAAATCGACTGTTCGATCCGTTTTTTACTACTAAGGCAGTGGGCAAAGGAACGGGGTTAGGACTCTCCATTAGCTATCAAATTGTTGTGGAGCGGCACAAAGGCAGCTTGCAATGCTTTTCGGAACTGGGGCAAGGCTGCGAATTTTGGATTGACGTGCCGATCGCCCAGAATGTGCCAGATGAAGGTAACACAAAGGCGGAGTATCCCTTGCCAGAGACAACCCGCGACCTTGCCTAATCGGCATATTTCCCTAGAGCTAGTTTTACCAACCGTGCCAAGGGCGAATTTAGGATAACGAAGCCTAACACCTGAACCCTGAAACCCGACACCTCAAACCTCTAGTTTTGCCAACCGCGCCAAGGGCTAATTTCCACCGCGCCTTGTGGGGGAAACACTACTTTGTAAAGGGCAAGAGGCTCTTGAACTGGAGCAGTATTACTATCTGCAATTGGTTTGCCTAGCTTGCTTAATGGGGTTTCTTGGGCATAGCGAGCGGCAGCATCGTTTTCGGCACTGTAATCAACTACGGTGCCATCTTCTTTCACCCGCACCTTGTAAATCAAGTCTTCGCTAAAATTGGAAGCAGTCGCCCAACCTTGATTCATTTGGCTCTGCAATTTTGGCAAAATCGCCTCCAGCTTAGCGGATTCTGTGATTTCGGTAATGCCTGTAATCGGCGAGGTCATCCCCTGGTTCCAGGGTGCGACTTCCAAGCCGCCGCTAGACCTAAAGACAACCTTGAAGCGGGCGAGTGGATCTGAAGCAGCGCGATCGCCCTGACGAGCCACTAAACCGAGCAAGGGTGTTTTAGCAGCATTCTCTAAAGCAGTTGAATCCATTGGCTTGTAGCCTAAAATTTCACCATCCTTGCCCACACCAACCTGGTAAATCAAGTCTTGAGGAACGGCAGATTTCGTTGTCCACTGTGGCTCAATTTTTCCACGAAGCTGCTTGCCTAGCTGCTCTAAGGTGGCACTATCCGTAATTTCAGGAGCCGTTACTAGCGCTGCTTCCAGCTTTCTTAGATCGGCGACAGGAGTGGGGCTAGGGCTGGCACTCACCGCACTGGCAGTGGCACTGGGCGCTGGAGTAGGTTGACTTGTGGCAGGCGTTGGCGATGTGGGGGTCGCTGGAGTGAGTGAGTTTGTGGTCTCGCCCGATCGCACTGGATACAAATCTTTAGGCGGTTCCACTTTAGGGAAGGGCAGGAACGAGAAGGCAAAAGCCGCCGCCGCTAAGCTAGCTAACCCGATCGCGGCTGGCACAAGTTGTTTTGTGGCGGTTTCAGATTTGGCAATTTCTTTGCGCGATAAAGGCGTTAGGTTCAGTGATAAATCTGGCAGCGTTTGCGTATCTGCTAGGAGTTGATCGATCGCTTCGACTAAATCAAACAATTCGACAGTGCTGAGATCAATTTCGGTTCGGCTAGGGGCGGTGACGGCTGTGCTGCTGTCTAATACCATTGGCGATCGCAGACTCAAGCGATGGGTATTGTCGTTTACCCGTTCAAGCTGCACAAGCCCGGTAGCAGCCTGCTTGGGCACCCTAGTTGCGTGCAATCCACTCAAAAACTCTTGCGCGTATTGACTCACCACGGCGATCAAACTTTCTAAAAATTCCCGTCCTCCAGACAGGGGCTTTTCCAGTCGCGCCAGTCGACATTCCGCATTGATCAAAATAGCCAGCAACGGGCGAAATTCAGTTGAGTTAAGCAACAAGTTGTCGCTGAAGCCTTCTAGCATCAGGCTACAGTTGGGCAGGCTATATAAACGCTGAATGGTTGTCATGCCACTTCTCCATCAAACAAGCTGAACCAAAATCGCTGAATTCCATAGGTGCCAGTGCAAAATAAAAGCTGAGACAGGAGGTTGAGGGCAAGCTGGTTTAGCTTTTCATCCGAGTAATTATCAGCTACAGCGGCGCGGCGTGGGTTCATCCGGGATCGAAAATGGGCGCGAAACCGCTCTAGATAGTCATTTAGGCGAAAGTGATGTTCCATAGACAACTGTTTTTCAGCCAGTTGATCGTGGGCAATTAACAATTGCCGAATCAGCACCGTTAATTGTCGTGAGAGAGAACAGCCGACAATCACCAGCGCTTTGGCTTCTGTTAACGTCAGGTCGCGCCGCTGATTATGGCGACGGAGCGGATTCGTGTTACGCAACCGCCACAGAGTTACTCGATCTTTGATAATTTCGTCCAGTTCTAGCTCTTTTGAAGTTTGGAGAATGGCTTCCGATCCATCAAGTTCTAAGGCTTCGATCGCCAACAGCAATAGATCAATTTCGATCCGTGCCCGCCGAGGACAGGTTTGATCGGCAATGGGTGGATCGGGCAAACTACCCAAAATGACGGGAGGAGAAGACTGGACGAGTGGACTATTCAACTGCATCACGCTCACAAAAGACGGTGTTTCTTACTAGCTAGCACAAGCCAAGTTCAAACTGACATAATAAGGCACTCAGTCGCATTCTATCTAAATCAGTGCAATACAGGATAACTCTATTCTCGCCGTTGACTACATGATCATTTAGAGTTGCGACTAGAAGTTGCCTGAGGCTGGCTTGTTGGATGATGTAGCGGTAGCTCAACCACAAAGCGGGTCAGGCGATCGCAACTGGTTGCTTGAATACTTCCCCCTAGCGGCTCCACCAGTTTTTTGATCAGCGCTAAACCCAGCCCAGTGCCGCCATGTTTCCACGGATCGTTGTTTGGAATCCGATAAAACTTGTCAAAAATTTGGGTGAGTTGCTCCGGCGAAATTTCTACCCCAGTGTTGCTAATTTGAAAACTCAAGCTCGCTTTAACATCAGCAGCACCCTTAGCTGGTTGCCTCCCCTCCAGGCTGCTATTCATTAAACTCTCGCTCTCCTGTAAGGTATCTTTGCCTAAGAATAGGTCTGCTTCGGGCTGAATGAATTGAACCGATAGGGCGATCGTCTCACCAGCAGACGTGTATTTACAGGCATTGCTCAACAATTCGCTTAGAATTCGCTCTAATCGGGAAGGATCGGTGATGAGAGGGGGTAAATAGGCTGGCAAGTCTACCTGAAAAATCTGGTTTTGACTGTGGGCACGTTCTACAAACGGCTGCACCAATCGAGGTATCCAAGTAACAAGTTCTACTGTTTGCCAGAGGGGGGTGTCAACCCCTGTTTCTAGTCGAGATAGATCCAGCAGATCGTTGATCAGGCTGATCTCTCGCTGGCATTCATTTTTTAAGATTTGAAAATACCGACCGAGAGGGCTAGAGGGATTGTCTAGCAAATTTTGGCTTTTCAGGTTAATTTCTAACATTTGAGTTGCCAGCTTAACGTTAGAAATTGGCGTTCGCAGTTCATGAGATACGGTACTCAAGAAATCGTCCTTGAGCAGATTTAGGGTTTCCAATGCTTCAACTTGCGCCTGAGATTTTTGGTAGAGTCTTGCCTGCCGAATGGCGATCGCGCATTGATTCGCCACCTGCTGCACCAGTCGAATATCTTGGTCATTGAAAGCGCGATGTTTTTGACTGACCAGCCACAAATCACCTAACACCCCTTGATCATCCAAAATAGGACAGGCAAGCATGGCGACGTGCCCCCGGACTGGGTTGGGCACCAAAGAGCAAAACTGGAAATAATACCCCTCAAGCAATTGACTATAGCCTTCAGAAAAATTGTCCATAATCACCGTTCGCCCCTGCAAAGGCACCAGAGAATTGGTGTATTCATAGGAAACCTTAGAGGTGCGATTTTCTAGGTCATAGATTGCCGCATTGCATCCGGTTACGCCGATGCCAACCGCTAGTTCCCGTACGGCGGTTTGCAAAATTTGGTCTTCATCCAAGTTGTCGCGCACGCGGTCGGTAATTCTCTTTAGAGTGGCTTCAAATTCTGAGGCTATCTGTAACTCTGCCGTGCGAATTTGCACTTGGCGTTCTAATTCTGCGTTGGCGCGCTGCACCTGCTGATAAGTTTCCGATGGTTCAATCGATCTGCCAACCTGAGACGTTAATTGCTTTAAACAGTCAATTTCAAAATCTGTCCACGGGCGAGGAGCGCGGCAGTGATGGATGACCAATAGCCCCCACAGTTGACCTTGGTGGAAAATGGGCAGGGTTAAGACAGCACGCACCTGAAGTTCTTCTAAAAACTTAAGATAGCAGGGTGTCAGGTTGGCGGTGTGAATATCCGCGATCGCTTTGGTTTGTCCTTGCTGATAAAAGCTCTTAGAATCGGCAAAGGAAGGATCTTCAAAGGTTTTGCCGATCAGAGTATCCCAGCCTAAAGCAATGGATTTGGTGAAAACAATGCTGCTCCAGTTGGGGCGAAACTGCAAACCGATCACGCGATCGGTTTGCAAAAATTCACGAACGCCGTTCACATAAAGGGTGAAGATTTGTTTCAGATCGAGCGATTCGCGGATTTGGTTAGCAATTTGGGTCAGCTGCTGAGTTTGTTCTGCTTGCTGTTGCCGAACAGTTTCTGCTTGTTTTTGGTCGGTAATATCTTCAACGACATACAGAACCCTGGGCGACTGGTTCTCTTCAACCTGGTTTTCTTCAAGCTGATCTTCTTCAGCCAATAACACTCGCACAATTTTCAGGGTTTTGTTTCCAGCGGGATGTTCGATCGTTTCTTCAACCGTCGTTTGAATCCCTTGCTGCAATATGGCGCGATCGCACTCTTCCATGCGATCGGCTAAGGTTGGCGGCAAAAAATCATGGAGGGTTTTGCCAATCACCTGTTCCGCAGCGATGCCAAACAGTAATTCTGCCTGGTTATTCCAGACTGTAATGGTGCCATTCTGCCCTGCGGCTTTGATAAAAACAGTCACAGGAAAATGCTGATACAGGCGTTGGGCTGAATCGTGAGCATCAGCGTGACAGTTCGTCACAGAAGGCAATAGTGGCTGTTCAACCAAAGCAGGTAATTCTTCAATATTGGGGGCATGTGAACCAATATTCAACCGTCGATTTGCTGAATGCTTGGGGTTCATAATTTATTTGGCAGTCGAATTCTCCCTTAGTATTGACCATAAAAGATAGTTTCTACCACAACTTCAAGCAGGTTTGAACGAACCGTCTCATCCCGCCTTCCTCAGGTATGGACACTCTATTAAAGCTAGCGATTTACACTCTTTTATGCTACCCCTAAGCATTTAAATGATTGCAAATTTTCTGGTATGGCGCTTCTACTGAGATCCGTTGATGTTTTATACGTCGCACATTTGCATACTGGGTAAGCGAGAGTCTACTAACCGATCCATCCAGGCTTCTAGATACGCTTGGTTTGTCTGCTGCTGATCTGGCTCAATTGTGTCGATTGGGTAGGGCATTAATCCTAAGATGGCAGCCGTCGTCACACAAAACATAGATTTTTGAAAGCTGACGCAAATCAACACCCGTAAGTCTTCTTCGCCTCTGGGCGATCGCTGATAAATTTGGTGCAAGTAGTCTGGCAAATAGTGGCGCATATCTTGCATCAGCAGCGTGGGAGGAATGCCTGCACCTCCTATCGGTAAAGGATCGGCATACAGCGCCCCGTAGTTGAAGCGACCCGGATCGGGCGAGATTTGGCAGGCTTGGGCGTTGTAGGAAATGGTGCCCATAAAGGGAAACGAGCGGAAAAACACCGCTTCGATGTAAGGCACGCCGGTATCCATCAAAAAAGTGATTCCGGCAGACTGGGGAATGATCTCATAGTCGCGATCAGCAATTTTGACGGCGTAGGTGATGGGCTGATTGGCGGCTTCTACCAGCGCTGCCAAAATGTGGGCAACGACATCAGGAATCGTTTTGATTTCCCCTTGATCGTAGCGATCGGACAAGCTAAGAAACATGGCGCTCATCACATTCCAAAACTGTCCCAAGGCGCTGTAGTAGGCTAACTGGCGGATTTGTTCGGGCAAAAACTCAGGGAATATATTAGAAATTCCCTGCACCAAAAAGTTGCCCTTTAGTTTTGCCGCGATCGCTCCCTTTGCCCGTTCGCTAAACTCAGGCGTATCTAAGTAAGCGTCTAGCTTACCGCCGCCGTGATACATCATTGCCTTCATGCAATATTCAGCAAATTCATAGTTGATGCGATCGTGTCCCCAATGTTTCAACAGCTTGTTAAACGACACTTCGCCATTGAAGTATTTGAAAAATGGAAAAAGCTCCAAAAACTGATGTTCTGAAATATAGGTGAGGTTTCTCCAATAGGCATCCAGCACAATGCCATAGCTTTTAAGAATGCCAACCACCTCAATCACGTTTTCTGGCGAATCGGGCAGCAATGCTCCTCCTGCTTGCAACCGCTGAATGATCTCGGTTAAGGGATGGCTTGGAGTAGACGTTTTGGGGGCGATCGTTATATTCATGGATTTGAGGAAGCTGAAGGGTGAATGTAGGCAGTTGCCTTGGGAGTGTTTGCGGTAGGGCTTATGGAGGGCAGGAATACTGCGGCATTTTTGAGCGGTTTAGGGTCAGCTTCAATTCGTAAAGCGATCTTCTCTACGGAAAGCGCGATCGCGGGTGTAAGCTGGGCTGTCGTCGTTTCGCTCCAATACACTAGCCAATTGGGCTGCAAGCCGAGTGCCACGATCAACAGCGCCAAAGCAAAAGCAGGGAGACGCTCTGACCAATAGACTCTAGGTAAATTCGCAAACTGTTCAGGCAATCGTCCAAAAAAGGTGCGATTCACCAACAGCAAAAAATAGACTGCTGTTAGCCCGGTTCCAATCATAGAGATTAGAGTTTGCACCGGAAAAACCGGGAAACTGCCCCGAAAGATCAAGAACTCGGAAATAAACCCCATCATGCCCGGAATTCCTGCACTTGCCATTACGCCAATCACCATGAGGGAGCCAATAATGGGCATTCCTCGCTCCGGATTGAGCAAGCCTCGTAAAACAGTAATATCGCGGGTGCCTGTCTTTTTATAAACAACCCCAACCAGCAAAAACAGCATGGCAGAAATCAGCCCGTGGCTGACCATTTGAAACACGGTTCCCAAAATGCTCAAGGGGGTTGCAGCGGCTCCAGCAAGCAACACATAGCCCATATGCGCCAGGGAACTGTAGGCAACCATCTTTTTCATATCGGTTTGGGCGATCGCGGTAAACGCACCATACAGCACACTCACCACCGCCCATGTTGCCAACCAAGGCGACAGCGCTGACCATGCTTCAGGCAGCAGTCCCAATCCAAACCGCAGCAATCCATAGGTGCCCAGTTTGAGTAACACCCCCGCCAGTAGCACCGAAATTGGTGTGGAGGCTTCCACATGGGCATCGGGTAGCCAAGTATGAAAGGGAAACAGCGGAATTTTGATGCCAAAACCTACCAACAGTAGCCCCAGCAATATAATTTGAGTGATCAACGGCAGCGATTCGGTATGAATCTCCGCATAGTCAAACGTAGGAGACTGGCTCAGCCAAACGATTCCTAAAAATGCCGCCAGAATTAGAATGCCTGAAACAGCGGTATAGATTAAAAATTTGGTTGCCGCATAGCCCCGGCGATCTCCCCCCCAAATTGCAATGAGGAAGTATAGCGGAATTAACTCCAATTCATAAAACAAGAAGAATAACAGTAAGTTTCCTGATAGAAATGCTCCAGCGCCCCCTGTGTTGAGTAACAGCACCAAAATATAGTACAAACGAGGACGCTGAATCGATTTCTCCGTGCTGTAAATGGCGATCCAGGTGAGTAGCCCATTTAAGATAACCAACGGCAGGGATAATCCATCCAGTCCAAGCTGATAATTCAGTCCCAATGGCTCAAGCCAAGGCACCGATTCTTGAAACTGAGACTGGAGGCTAGTCGAATCAAACTGGAGCGCCAAAACAACTGACAACCCAAAGGTAATTGCGGTAGTGATCAGGGCAATCAGACGGGCAGGATCGGGCGGCAGCGATTCCCCTAGGGATCGTTTCACGAATCGCGCAATTGCTGCCTCATCAGGTGGCGGCAACAGTCCAATTAAGATAACTCCAAGCACGGGAATCCAAACTAGGGCGCTAAGCATAGCAAGAACGATAAAAGAATTAAAGATCGGTGAACTTAATAAACTGAATGGTTCAAGCCATCAAATTTGCGCGGATTAGCCGTTGAGTTAGTATTTATTCCAAGCTTACCAGAGACGATAAGTGAGTAAAACTCCCAACACACTCACCCCAGTCAGAATTGTGAATAGATAAAATTGAGATTGCCCGGAAGCACTGTATTTCAAGCTTTCACCACTGAAGAGTGAAGCGATGCCAATAAAATTGACCAGTCCATCGACCACCGCGCGATCGAACCAGGCGCTAAACCGCGACACCATGGCGACAAATCCAACCACCGTAACGCGATAAAGCTGATCCACATAAAAGTCATACGCCAACATATCTTGAATCAACTTAAACGGCATCTGAACCGGACGAGACCAGACGCGAGTAAAAGGAACGAAGCAGCCTGCAAGAAGACCGCCTAAGCCTGACAGCATCAGTAATAGAACCGCGCTGTGGTTTAAATATGCCCAGTCGGGAACCAGCGAGAGCCGCTGTAGCATGGCGGGAACCAACAAGGTCATGATCGTCAGAGACACCATCGGCACCGCCATTGTCCAAGGTACTTCTGGGGCGCGTCGGGTTTTAATCTGAGGTTCACCCAAAAATACGAGGCGAAACACACGAGTCAAGTTAAAAGCGGTTAAGGCATTGACTATCAGCAGTACGATGACCAGCCAGGGATTGTCATACCAAAAAGCATTCATTCCTTCTCGCAGCGCCCAAAAGCCGCCCAACGGAAGCAGCCCCACTAAGCCAGCACTGCCTACTAAAAATGCCGTGGTTGTCGCTGGCATCCGCGACCATAATCCACCCATTTCGGTCACGTCTTGGGTGGAAGTGGTGGTGATGATGGAACCCACGCTCATAAACATTAAGGCTTTGGCGATCGCGTGGGTAAACAGAATTAGTAAAGCGACATCGGTCCACTGCATCCCAATAGCAATAAACACCAACCCCAAATAGGCGCTGGTGGAATGGGCAAGGGCACGTTTGATGTCAATTTGGGCGATCGCCACCAAAGAGGCTCCGATCGCAGTCATCGTTCCGAGTACCACGAGAGTAATAGATGACACGGGAGATAAAATCAAAATCGGCTGAAGCTTAATCAATACGTAAGCTCCGCAAGAAACCACCACCGAGTTTCGCAGAATGGAGGCTGGGTTGGGTCCTTCCATCGCTTCATCTAGCCAAACATGAAGCGGAAACTGGGCACACTTCCCCGTGGGTCCGGCAATCAGCGCTAAGCCTAATAATGTGGCTACGGTCGGGGACAATAGTGCCGTTTCAGACCATTCATATAAGTCAGAAAAATTCAGCGATCCGGCAAAAGTTGATAACGCCACCACTCCCATCAGTAGCAGCACATCCCCGACCCGTTTCGTCAGAAATGCATCCCGTGCCGCTGTGACGACCAAGGGCTGAGCATACCAAAAACCCACCAGTAGATAGGTCGATAGGGTAAGCGCTTCCAACAACGCATAGGTGAGGAACAGCGAGTCGCTGAGCGCCAGCCCAGTCATGGCGGCTTCAAAAAAGCCCATCAAGGCAAAGAACCGCGCGATCGCCCAATCTTTCTCCATGTATCCCAAGGAAAAAATTTGGGCTAAAAAGCTGAGGGCGGTGATAAGCTCGGTTGCCCCTAAACTGACCGAAGAAATATCAATGGCGAACGAAAGATCCAGATCGGCGGCATGAAACCAATGGAGCAGAATCGGTTGTGGATCAACATACAGACTGGTTTGAAACGCGATCGCTCCATGCAGCATCGCCACCAACGTCATCAAAATGTTGAAGTAAGCGGCTGGACGAGGACCGGTGCGACGGACATATCCGATTGACCAAGGCAGCGTTAACACTGCTCCCACTAATCCATAGATTGGCAAACACCAGCTTGTTTGCAGTAGAAACTCGCCCATTCAGATAGCCTTTTTAAATAATTTATGGTGATAGCTGTGATTAAAAAAACTGACTACACAAAAACCTCCAACCCAGTTTTCAGAGCTAGAAACCAGTTAATTTGCGCCTTAATAAATCTTATGAATATTCAATTCTCGTAGTTCCTTGACCGTTAAATGTATCTATTTGTGCGGTTGCTCAAGAGAAACTTTCTCAAAAAACCAGCCTTATAGATCTGTCGATCTGCCGATCTATTTAGATAAATGTAGCTTATATCTACGTAATATTTTCTTAAACATTGATTGAGCAAAGTCTGCGCGGGTGAAGAGCTGGATTGAGGTGAAATTCAATGGGCGATCGCCGCAATGTAATTTTTTGTTAAGCCATCAAAACGTTGATGAACCTAACTTTCAGCGCTTTAAGTCGGTTTTTCAGAGAGTTAAAAGATAGGGCGCAAAATGTGAGAAGATCCATACAAAGATTGAGATAGTGGCAAAAATAACAATTCCACTAATTTGATAAGTTTCTCTGATGTCCAAGATTTGTAACTATCATTGGTCTTTATATTGCATAAGTGTCGGTTCCGCCTCTATGCTTGTTATGCCTGGTGAAAAACTCGATAAGCCTTGGAATAGTGGAATCTCCGTCAAAAATTTCATTCTTGTTTAACAATGATTAGTTTCACTTATCAGGAGACTAGGAATGCCGATTGCAGTTGGAATGCTTGAAACGCGGGGCTTCCCCGCAGTTGTTGAAGCAGCGGATGCCATGGTGAAAGCAGCTCGCGTCACGCTAGTAGGGTATGAGAAGATCGGCAGCGGTCGCGTCACAGTGATTATTCGGGGTGACGTATCCGAGGTTCAGGCTTCAATAGCTGCTGGCGTTGAAAATGTAAAGCGGGTCAATGGAGGTGAAGTGCTTTCCACTCACATCATTGCTCGCCCTCACGAAAACCTGGAATATGTTCTACCGATTCGCTACACCGAAGCCGTAGATCAATTTCGCAGCTAATGCTTAAATCCTGCACCTCCGCCTTCGGGCGGTATATGAAGCGGGTTTAAGTTTTGTTTGGTTCATCACCCGGTTGTTTAAAGTTTATTTGGAAGGGAATTTATACAATGGCAATTGCAGTTGGAATGGTTGAAACCTTAGGGTTCCCAGCAGTGGTCGAAGCAGCAGACGCAATGGTAAAAGCGGCTCGCGTCACTCTAGTCGGCTATGAAAAAATTGGCAGTGGTCGCGTGACGGTCATTGTTCGCGGCGATGTCTCTGAAGTGCAAGCTTCTGTGGCGGCAGGCATCGAAAACGTCAAGCGTGTCAACGGTGGGCAGGTTCTTTCTACCCATATCATTGCTCGCCCTCATGAAAACCTGGAGTATGTTCTACCGATTCGTTACACCGAGGCAGTAGAGCCATTCCGTGAGAGCGTCAGCGGTATTCGTCCTCTTAATCGCCCGTAACGTCGAATGCAGATTGCCAGAGTTCTTGGCACGGTTACCAGCACGCAAAAGGAACCCACTCTCAGGGGTATCAAGTTCCTCGTCCTTCAATTTATTGATGATGATGGGGAACCGCTTCCTGGGTATGAGGTCGCAGCGGATAACGTCGGTGCTGGCATTGATGAATGGGTGCTGGTGAGTCATGGTAGTGCTGCTCGTCAAGTCTCAGGAAGCGAACAGCGCCCTGTTGATGCAGCAGTAATTGCCATTATTGATACGGTTAGCCTCGAAAATCGGCTTCTCTATAGTAAGCGAGAGCAAGATCGCTAGCGTGAGCGAAACGTCTTGTCCATAAGGCATTTTGGAGAATTTGATTCTATGGTAGTCCGTGGTTATGCGGATGCTCCGACATCTCGTTCAAGCCTGGTCGATGACCAAGTGGATGAAACAGCTTACATCCATTCATTTTCTAACGTGATGGGGGATGTTCAGGTTGGTGCCAATGTTGTCATCGCACCGGGTGTTTCTATCCGAGCAGATAAAGGAAATTCGTTCCGAATTGGTACAGGATCTAAGGTTCAAGATGGCGTGGTGATTCACGGGCTAGAACAAGGTCGTGTGATTGGAGATGATGATCAGTCTTATTCGGTTTGGGTGGGTCAAAATGCATCTATTGCTCATATGGCATTGGTTCATGGACCTGCTTACATCGGCGATGGATCTTTTATTGGGTTTCGTTCAACTATATTTAATGCTCGAATTGGACGCGGCTGCATTGTGATGATGCATGTTCTAGTTCAAGATGTGGAAATTCCACCTGGGAAGTTTGTCCCTTCGGGTTCTATTATTACCAGCCAACAGCAAGCAGATCAGTTACCAAATGTACAAGAATCTGATAAGCAGTTCGCGATTCAGGTGATGGGTGTCAATGATGCTCTGCGATCGGGCTATCACTCTGCCGAAAGTGTTGCCCCTGTAGCGTCATTTCAAGAAAAACAGTCTACCGCAACTAACTTGGCAAGTGAGGGCGGTGAAGCTCACAGCCGTCTTACAAAGGGAGGAAGTATGGATACAGATGTCGTGGGTCAGGTGCGTCAATTGTTGGCGCAGGGGTATCGGATCGGAACAGAACATGCAGACAAGCGGCAGTTTCAAACGGGTTCTTGGAAAAGCTGTGCGCCAATCCAGGCAACGCGTGAATCGGAAGCCGTGGCAGGCTTGCAAGCTTGTCTCTCGGAACATACAGGTCAATATGTGCGCCTAATTGGCATCGATCCCCAGGCGAAAAAGCGAGTATTGGAAACAATTATTCAGCGCCCCCAGGATCAGCCCGGTCAAGCGACATCTGGTTCTGGTCGTGGCAGTTCTGACCATTCTGCAAAGAGCTACGCGATTCCTAAGGCAGCGCCCAATTTTGGCGTTCACAATGGGCAATCTCAGTCCGGCAGTTTGGGGGCAGAGGTCGTTGCTCAGGTTCGTAATCTGTTAATGCAGGGTGCGCGAATTGGCATGGAACACGCCGATACACGGCGATTTCAAACAAGCTCTTGGACAAGTTGCTCTCCGATTCAATCAACGCGAGAAAGCGATGTGCTGTCCGGTTTGGAAGCTTGTATTCGCGAACATTCTGGTGAATACGTGCGGCTGATTGGGATTGATCCAAAGGCAAAACGTCGATTGGCTGAAATGATTATTCAGCGCCCGGATGGAAAAACGGCTCAAGGTTCTAATCAAAGCAAGGGCACGGCTCAAAGCTCTGCTCATGCTGCTGACAAGGTTGCTGCCTACGGAACTTCTTCTAATAGCATGAGTTCTGATTTGTCAAAGCAAGTGGGGCAATTAATTGCTCAGGGCTACCAGATTGGGGTGGAGTATGCAGATGAGCGTCGCTATAAGACGAGTTCTTGGCAGAATGCACCGATGATTCAGGCTCGGCGTGAAGCGGATGCGATCGCAGAAATTGAATCATTCCTTAGCCAACACAGCCGCGATTATGTGCGGTTGGTGGGGATCGATTCAAAAGCGAAAAAGCGGATGGTGGAAATGATTGTGCATCGTCCTAATGGGAAGGGTGGCGCGACTGCTGCGGCTCCAAATCGAGGAGCAACGACTTCTGCTTCTGCTCACTCAGCTTCTGCCCACACGGGGCAAACCCATAGTAATCGTCCTAGTAATGGCGCTCAAAAAGATGGGGCGATCGCAGAACAAGTTCGTCATTTACTAGCTCAAGGCTTTAGAATCAGCACTGAATATGCGGATGAGCGCCGCTACAAAACCAGTTCTTGGCAGGGCGGAACTGCGATGCCAGGAACTCGTGAGGCGGATGTGATGGCGGCTTTGGATGGGTTTATGAATCAGCATCCCGGTGAATATGTCCGGTTAATTGGCACTGACCCCAAAGCGAAACGCCGAGTGGTTGAAAAGGTGATTCAACAGCCTACTAAACAATCAACCAGTCGCTAGTGATTGATTTGAGAGTTTTGAGGAGTTTGTTGTAGGTTTTGAGGCTTCGACGTGAGCGCTCAGCCGAACGTTTTGAGTTTTGAGTTAAAAGAATGAGTTGATTTAACTCAAAACTTCTGACTCCATCAAGGGGGGTTATGTCTTTGCTATCTTTGCAACTGCGACCAATCAGCATCTCTCACTACTATGTCAGTGGAGATGTGACGATTCAGGAAGGGGTTGCGATCGCTCCCGGTGTTTTAATTCAGGCAGACCCTGACAGTAGTGTGATCATTAAAACCGGAGCTTGCATTGGCATCGGCGCGATTCTTCATGCGTCCAATGGCGTATTGGAGATTGGCGAAGGCGCAAATATTGGAGCAGAAGTTTTGCTCGTTGGGCAAGTTTCCGTTGGCAGGAATGCCTGCATCGGTGCGGCTTCAACCATTCTTAATAGTGCAATCCCATCGGGAAGCCTAATTCCCCCTGGTTCTGTTGTGGGCGATTCAAGCCGTCCACCCGATGAGTTACAGGTAACCGATACCGTGGTCTATCCTCCTGCTGGATCGGCACATACTACCGAGCCTTCGCTGGCTCCAAAGCCTAGCCAATCATCGACTTCCACGTTGGCAACCCACTCCGATCCTTCAGCCCAAAGCTTAAATGTGTACGGGCAGGTCTATGTTAATCAGCTTCTAGTGAAGATGTTTCCCCATCACGCCATAAATCATCCCTCAGCTTCATCTCAGCTATCAAACGAGGATGATCCTTGGGAAGATTAGGCTTTTAGCGGTTTGATGAAAGACGTTATTTCAACGCTTCTCTTTATCAATTGCAGTTAGGATAAGAGTACCGATGGATACCCGCTTTCACGCATGAGCAATCGAGAAGATTTTACCGATACGGCGCTGGGTTTGGTTTCTGCCCAAAGCTTTCCCGCCATTGTAGGGATTGCCGATCACATGCTGAAGTCATCAGGCGTGACGCTGGTGGGCTATGAGAAAATTGGCAGCGGTCACTGCACGGCGATCGTCCGAGGCTCGGTTGCTGATGTACGCTTAGCCGTCCAGGAAGGAGCCGAACGAGCGCAACAGTTTGGGCAAAAGTTATCTACCCTTATAGTGCCGCGCCCCATGCCTAACTTGGAAGTGGTGTTGCCGATTGGGAATCGACTGGCGCAGCTTGCTACCGGGCGAGGGCACAGCAAACTGAGCAATCAAGCGGTAGGTTTACTAGAAACCCGTGGCTTTCCGGCAATGGTCGGAGCGGCAGATGCCATGCTGAAATCAGCGGATGTGGCGCTTGCGGCTTACGAAACCATTGGCGCAGGACTGTGTACGGCGATCATTCGCGGTTCAGTGGCAAACGTAGCGATGGCGCTAGATGCTGGCATGATTGAGGCAGAGCGAATTGGTGAACTCCACGCCGTCATGCTGGTTCCTCGACCGCTGGAGGATCTCGACCAGACGCTACCGCTGGCAAGCTGCTGGATTGAGGAAGTGCAGCCGCTCCGGATTCCGCTAACAGTGAAAGAAACGGAAAAAGAACTGGTGGCACTGCCCGAACTCGTGCAAGAAACTCAACCACTGGCTGCACCGCTGGAACAAAGACGGTTAGAGTCGATTCAAACGGCTCCAGAATTTAACCCGATCGCGGCTGAGCCTAGGGAAGTTGAGCTTAAGGATGTGGAAGTTTTGCAGGATATTGCAGCGCCTGAGGTGCTGCTGACGCTTGAAGCGGATGCTCCAACTCTCGACATTAGCGCTACTTCAGAGGTTGATTCAGCTTCATCTGCGATTCGTGAAACGATCCCTACGGGAATCGCTAAAGTTCGACCGAAGCATCATCGCCACCGTTTCCGCCACAAGTAAATATTCCGTGGATCGATTGAGTCATCCTACTTGGCAAGCACATGACCTTTACTTGCCAATCATCTGCAATGCCTCAATCCAAATTTTTAGTTCTTGTTCAGCCAAGTTGCTATCAGTTAACTCCTTTTCTTGGTGGGCAATGTAGGTATTCCGAAAGTCATTGATGCGCGTGACAGTTTCCAAGAATTTACGTCCGCCTTGAAAACGTAACTGGGTATGTAAGGCTTCAAACACACCACCGATTTTTGTGGTGTCGTTGAGGGCATAGTCTAAACACGATCGCAGCAACCCAATCAGCGACAACCCATT
>CASBQE010000348.1 GCA_949127665.1 Synechococcales cyanobacterium PMM_0083 | reverse complement strand
GATATGATGATGGTCAGTGTTGTTGTGCTCTACTGCAAACCAGTCCAAGTCTAAGCCTTTGGCTCGACTCATGTTTTTCATCACGTCACGAGTAAAGGCTTTTTTGTCTTCTGGGTTTATTTCCGGCGCTAGTGTCAGCTTGTGAGCTATTACTTTTGCGCTCCCTTGCTCCCTGATGGCCTGCTTCATAGCCCTTGGCTCAAGCTCGTCTTCCCGGTCATTGAACATCTCCCGACCGCCTGGCTCTCTGTCTTCGCCTGGCCGGTGCTGGATATATTTGACGTGAGCCAGCACTTTGCCGATCGCAGCAACTTTACCGATGCCGCCCTTTCCCCGCGCCGCTATAAACTTGTGCTTAATTACTATCATTGACTAAATTACTGGGTTAGTCTCAGCTACTACCGCCCGCAGCCTCTCAGCTAGATCTTTCTCGTCCTTGTCTAGCCTAGTTCGCATTTTTTGTTTTGCTGTTGAATTGGCCGCTTGAAACTGCCTCTTCGCTTCTTCGTTCGGCAGGCTCATCCAAGTCAGCTCATAAAGCGTCCCGACGATGCCGCCTTGACGCGCCAACATTCCACAGACCCGGTTCGTCATTTCCCGAATAGCCAAAACAGTCTCTGTTTCTCGCCTTACCGAACGGTCGTGCCTCCCTCCCGGCTGCGGCGTTCGCTCCGCTCCCGATTCTTATCCGCCTCAGTGCCTTTTCGGCGCCAGACCAACTGACATAAAGCGCTTACCAGCGCGGTGGGGGTTTCTCAGATGTCCCTCCTTCATGCTTATGTCCAGGGGGCGGAATTGACTTAACGCTCCCTCCGAGCAATTTCAGACCTGCTGCAAAAAAGTGAGTTATTAGCCCGATTGCAGAGCCGATAAGGCGGGTCAAAATGCGCTGGACTGGTCTCAGCACGCTATTGGGTCTACCGCCAGCCATGTGGTTCAGCGCGAGCATGAGAATCGCAAGCAGAACGATAGATCCAATAAATTCCATACGCCTATTGTCGCGCTCCGCGTCCCCAGAAATGGGCATTGACTTCTACTGAATTCCAGCAAATGTTGCCAAGGACCCATAACCTGCATTAGACTTGGAACGTAAGCCTCGTCCAGTCCGTCAATTCCTGTTCAGATACCCTCGGAAGGCAACAGTCATGGCTACCCTGATCGACAAAGAAGATGAAATCCGAGAACTCAATGAGGCTGACGCTCGAAAAATGTTCGAGACAGCAGTAAAAAGGCGCCTCAATATGTCTGCCGATGAGTTTTTGAAACGACTGGACGCCGGCGAATTCAAAGGTCAGGAAGAAGATCCGAAAATCATGAGGCTTCTTTCGTTGTTACTGCTAGTTCGTTGAGTCAGTGCCGGATTTAGAAAATTTAGCGAAAACCGAAATAGCCGCACGGCAGAGCTACGAAAAGGATCTGCGACTCGCGATCTCTTGCCTCGCCGACGTGAACCTTCTCACGAAATGGAGCAAGAAATACGAGCGATGGTTGTTGCTGGTTTCGCAGCGAGCCAGCAAAGGCGATGTAACAGGACAGGGCTCGTTAGATGATGAAACGGGCTTTCTCATGCTCAAGCGTAAAGACGGCTCCAAGCTATTCCTAGAGTTGGATCAACACGTCCAAGTCTTGAAGGTGAATACCGACAAAGGCGCTCGATACAGGGTATCCACTGTTCGATACATCTATGCGATCTGGAAGTCACCAGATGACTGTCTCGTAGGATGGCACTATCATCCAGATCTTGACGTAGCGTTTCCGCATGTTCACGTTTATGATAAAACGGACGAAGCGCAGAAAATGGCTGGCTGTAAGCCTTTCATGTTGAATGGTATGCACATGCCGTCAGGAAGGGTCTCTCTGGAAGAGGTGATTAAGTTCGCCATAATCGAATTGGAAGTCATCCCTGAGAAGAAGCGAGCTGAGGACTGGGAAAAGATTTTGTCAGAAACTGGCGATCGCTTCGAGACAAACAAGACGTGGGGACAAAGGGCGCCGAGTGCTTAGTGTTTGTCCAATACCTCCTTCCCGGAAGTTCGGTAGTTCCGTAGCCCAAAGAAGAAAAACCTCGCTGAAGTCAGCGCCCCAAATCGGGGGCGGGTTAACTCGTAGAGTGACCCAAGTTCAGAGGTAAACTCGATGACGACTCTAGAAATCGCCGCCGGTCTGGCGGCTTTGTACGCCTGGCTCCGCAAACACGTAAAAATCAAAGCCACCGGCTCTCTTACCATCAATGTGAACGTCGAGAAGAACTGTGCCGAAATCGAAAAACAGTAAAGAACCGCGCAAAACGATTGGCATGAGCACGTTTCAAGATGAACTGCTAATTGCGAAGCGGATTTTTCGTTCGCTCGACCCCGACGACCTATTTGACGATATCCAAGCGCAGGTCAAGACTGTTGTGGAAAGCCACAACCTGTCTACATCAGACCCCGAAAAGTTGTATCACCATGACAGACTAAACCACCAATATGAGTGGCCAGAGCACATACGAGTTGCCGTCGACGCTTTTTACGCTTTACACCAAGCGCGCCGATGCATTGTGGGCAACGACGCGAAATGGGCTGTGTATCACATGATCAACGCGCTCAAACATATATCGCACTACAATTTGCTGGCGTTCGCACCACTAATCACATTGGGCGATAACCTCGTGGTAGCGCAGAGCGCGGGCGGTAAAGCCAGCGCGGTTACACGAAAGGAACAGTCGGCTGCGAAAGAGAAAGAACTGGTGGACACCGCGCGCAAGCTGCTTTCGGACGGTGTGCCAGAAGCCAACTTGGTCGGAATCTTACGAACTCGGGTTGGCGGCGGCGAAACTTCTATCCGTGCGAAACTGAAGAAGAATGGGCTTTTCAAAGGTCCTGCAGGCAAACGAAAAGGCGCTCGCTAAGATTCTTCGACGCAAAAAGGGGGCTAAGCCCCCCGGCCCCGCAGGCACTCGATGCAAGGCTTGTCGGTTGTGCAAGTCGACTCAAGATACGACCACCACGACTGCAACGCAGCGGATTGTAGCTCTGGCTTGAGGCTCCAGATTTCGTCGTATACCGCCATTACCTCAGTCTCGGCGGCCTGCATGCGTCTTTGTGTGATCTTGGCGTGAAGGTCGATGATTAGCTTATCCATGAGACAGTACCTCAAAGTTTCGTCGTTCGTCCGACGGTTGCTGCTGTAGCTGCACACAGGGGGACCGGGGCCAAGGTCGGCGCAGCCGCCTGCGAAGCAGGTCGGAACGAAGTGGAGAACCTTGGGGCTGGTGGGTCCGTGTGCTTCAATCAGGCAATCCGGCGGCGACACACGACCATCTACAACTGGCTCCTAACAACGGCAAACAGCGGGGCGATCACGAGCTGCATGCCACCACATGCAGTGACGCACGATCCGAAATAAAAACAGCGCGAACATAAAAACAATCCGGAAAAACGACATAAAAGAAGGCAGGAGCTTTCGCCCCTGCGCTCTTAGCCTGTACTGCGGACTTCTTGGACGAATCCGAACTATTCCTCGGTCTTCGTTTCAGTTGGTTTTTTGCCGCAGAGATGGAAGCTGGTGAGCTTGATGACTGGCTTGGTCATCTGCACTTTTACGCCGTTAACTTCCTTGTTGAAAGTAGAGAGCGCCAGTCTGCCGTTTACCACCACCTCGCGGCCTTTAGTGATGGTCTTGAGCGCCCGTTCACCCAAGCCATTCCAGGCATCAACGTCGAGCCACAGGGTTTTGTCTTCTTCATCCTTGGAAGAAAACTCTTTCACTGCGACCGAAAATTTGACCACCTTGTTGCCGGTATCTCCGAAGGAGACAGAGTGGGGGGCTTGGCCGACGTGACCGACGATCGTGATTGAGTTGTTCATAATTTGGCACCTCCAAGTGCGTGTTAGTGCCACCAAAAAGCTGCAGCTTATCCGGGCTGGCAAGGTCGCGCCTCGCGCCCGTAAGGGTCTGCCTTGCCAGCCCGGATAAGGTGTGGCAGTCTCGGCACTAGGTTGACTCGCACTTGGTGGTAGTCCAAATATGAAGAACCAAGCACCAGTAGGACCGGCGGCATCAGCCCCCACGGCGGCTCCGCAGGCGGCAAGAAGGTGTGTCACTCGGTCGCAGTGAAAGAAAAACTACCGGGATGAAGAAGACATAGAAGAAGGACGATGTTGATTCACAGGAGCTTGGGTGAACGGAATTAGTGCTCAAGACATCCGTAGCCGCGAGGTGGTGGTGAACGAATTGCAGCTGGTGCCAACAAATTCAACAAGGACGGGAACGGCATTAGCAGATGACTGAGACAGCTTCAACTCAACCGGCGACAAACACGCGGCAAGAAACCAATAATCAGAAACGAAGAACGAGGCTTGTCAGAGGCGTCCAAGATTTAGCGCAGTACAGGCGGTTTAGCAGGGGCGAAAGATTCTGCCTTCGGGTCGTTTTCCGCTACCTTCAAGCGGGTTGCAAACAGGTAGGGGTATTGACCAAGGATATATACGCGGGATATCGTTAACACATCGGAGTCCCCTGACCCAATTCGCACCGGGTCACCGGACAGGCCGATTTTGCAGGGGTGCGGCTGGCTGGAATACCGTTCACAGGCTACTACCTATGCCGATGGTTACTTCGTAAGCCGAGCTTTTGATCAGCTAGATAGGCTAATCAATATTAAGCTTAATGGCAGCGCGACCAACGCGGTTGTGTTCAGCTACAACCAGCTCTCTCAGCGGACTCAGTTGACTTATAGCAACGGCGCCACCGTCGTTTATACTCCTCAACTGAACGAGGATGTAACTGGCATCACTCACAACTTTGTTGGCTCTAACGTGGCTTTCACGTATGGGTTTAACCTGGTTCATGAGCCATTGACGCAAACAGTCAGCGACAGTCTTTACATGTGGCACCCTGCCGGTGCTGCAACGGTGACATACGCCACCGCCGATAGTGTCAACAAATATCCAACCGTAGGAGGAGCCGCTTATAGCTACAACAGCAACAAGTGCCTGACTGGAGACGGCACCTGGACTTATTCTTATGATACAGAGGACCATCTCTTGACGGCCAGCAAAACGGGCACGAGTGCTAGTTTTGTTTACGATCCTTTGCACCGGCAAAGTCAGAAAACAGTGGGTTCTACCAAGACTCGCTATGTGTATTCTGGCTGGCAAATGATTGCTGAATACAACGGAACATCAGGAACTTTGACGAACCGTTATGTCTTTGGTGCCGACCTAGACGAGCCTCTCATCAAAGTTACGAGTGCTGGCGTTCTGACTTTCTTCCATGCAGACAAGATGGGCAGCATTGTCGGTGTCAGTAGCGCCACCGGCGCTATCGTCAACAAGAATAAGTTCTCGCCTTTTGGAGAAATCACAACTCTTGCCGGAACAATCTTCGGATTTAATGGCCAGCGTTATGATTCGGAAACTGGGCTCTGTTACTACAAAAACAGATACCTATCTCCAAAAATTGGACGCTTCTTACAGCCTGACCCGATTGGGTATGATGCGGGGGATCTAAACCTCTATGCATATGTTGGGAATAGCCCGCTCGTTTATACCGACCCCCTCGGTTTGCAGACCGTGCAGAACACATCACCAAATGGCCGTGACATTTCGCCAGACCAGGCACGCGAACAAGCTAGGCAGGCGGATACGAAACGGCTACAAGCACAGCAACGTCAAATTGATGCTCAAAATGCCAAAACTCGAGACGCGGTGCGAGTTAAGACCCAAGCGGC
This sequence comes from Synechococcales cyanobacterium PMM_0083, assembly GCA_949127665.1. Taxonomy (GTDB): domain Bacteria; phylum Cyanobacteriota; class Cyanobacteriia; order Leptolyngbyales; family Leptolyngbyaceae; genus ULC077BIN1. The sequence goes on along the minus strand of CASBQE010000348.1, from coordinate 2,254 downwards.
TAGCCCGCCGATGATAAGAAATCGGCCAACAACCAGCACGACTACAACTAAGACGCCGGTGCAAATGCAGAAAAAGATCAGCGGAGACCCGACACCGAGGCCGACATTCCAAGAGAAGATGAAACGTAAGAATTGTCCTTAAAAAACGAGCGTCTGTTTTAGACTAAACTAAAATTCTTGGCAGAGTCGGGTGCTTGCATCCGACTCTGCCTTTTTTGTTTCTCTTGTATTGCGTAAAGCTGGCAGTGCCATTTTGAGTTTAAACTTATTTCCAAGTACAGATTGCAGAAGGTAATTAAAGTGGCAACAAGCAATCAGAAAAAGACACACTTTTCTGTTTTTAGTTCATTCAGAGAATATCTTCTTCAGCGGTATATTTCACAAATAGTTTTCGCTGTCCTATTGCTAATTCTTGCAACTAATTCACTTTGTTCATTCAGTTCTTCTCTTTACGCTGCGCCCATTTCCCATTCAGTACAGCAGCGTTTGTCACCGGCAGATCTGAAACATGGTGAAAGAGAATTATTTAAAATGCTTACCAGCTTGCCAGCAATGAGGCAAATGGTGAAGAAGGATGATTTGCTTTGGCGGTGGGCTGTTAGGCAATATGCAGGCGAAGCGTCAGCTGGAAGAATTGTTTGGACACATATGCCGTCCGACTATTCTTTATACACACTGGCGAGCCACTCTGGTCCTTATGGTGGAAAACTCGCTACTATAGCCATCAGGGCTCGGGAATTTGGAAGGCCGATTCCAGCAGAAGAGCTATGGAGTAGCTTTGTTTTTGAATCTATAAATATTCAAAAAAATAACGAATTTATGGAAATCTACAAAGATGCGATGGCTGGCAAAATTGGTGAAGACGAGTATGTTCAAAGACATGCTCAACTTGAGTTCTCGGCTTCTCAGGACACATATCGACTGTATCGGCTTTTCATAAAACCATATGCAGATAAAAAGCATTTTGTTACTCACCCAATAATTTGGGGACAATCACTGCCATTGCGATACTCTGATTGGATAGCAACTTATACCGACCGATCTGGTTATCCCTGGAATGACTACGGTAAATACTATAGAGCGGTTGTTGCACCGTGCCTCAGGCGAAATCACATTGTTCGTTGCGACCCACCCAAAGTAAAGAAGAAATCTTTCTAGGTAAAGGTAAAGTGACCCGCTAAGCTTTGTAACTTCATGTATACACCGATACGCGTATAGGCCAAAGACAGTGCTAACAAAATAAGTTTTCTTAGGTTTATTTCTAGCAAGGGGGTTTTTCACCTCCTTGCTTTTTCTTTCAAAATTTTATAGCAGACTGGTCTATTTAAGAATCAATTTCCCGCAGCTATTTAAAGAAGCAAAAGAGCAAGGAACAGATGAAGTACATTGCTGTATTTTTGTTACCACCCCCTGCTTTCTTCTTGAATTTCAATTTACTTGGGCATGTCGTGTTCGGATTGACGCGAGCTGTCTTTGCCCACTCCGACCTTTAACATGATACTACGTTTTTTTGGCACCATTCGTGGTGTTCCTGGCAAGCTAAATGCATAAATGGCGGCAAAAGTTAGACCGATAAATTTATTTCCCGCACTTCTTCGCTTCTGCAATTTTCTTACTTCTTCTGCCGCTCTGATGTGGTCCATTTAGCAAGCATTTGCTCATATTGATGTTGCAACGTTTCAGTTTTTCCGCGCAATTCAGCCGCAGCTTTAATTGCTTCGTCTCTTTCTGATTTTTGTTTTTCGAGTTCTTTGTGCAGGCGCTCTAATTCAGCTTTTTGGCCTTCTTCCTGACGACGCAATTCTGCCTCTGTTGCTTTTTGCGCGGCGGTGTCTGCTTCCAATTTTGCAATTTCGGCCAGCTGATCGGAAACCTGCTTTCTCAAAACTTCGATATCTAGTGCATCTTGATCGCTTTCTTTCTCTAGCTTTTCTATGGCTTCAAGAGCACCATGAAATTGTTTAAGTGCGGCTTGCACTTCTTCTGCTGCTTTTTCTTTTACATTTTGTACTTCCCGAGCAGCCTCCTGCGCAGCTTCTCGCCATGCAACATCAAAGGCTCTTTTTACTGATTCCGGCATTTCATTATCTGTGGTGCTAATTTTTGCCGGTCTGGAAACTTTCCAGTTTTCTAGGTGCTTATAAATTGTCGTCAGGCTTCCTCGGCCCAGGGCGTTCAGAAGTGCCAGCGCGGTCACTTCTTTTCCTTCTGCTTCTAGCCTGTTTGCGGTCTCAAATAGTTCGTCCGGGTCTAT
>CASBQE010000347.1 GCA_949127665.1 Synechococcales cyanobacterium PMM_0083 | reverse complement strand
CACATTTAGCCCAGGGGTGAAGTTGGCATTTCAGCCTGTGAAAGGACCAATGCCTTTGGCGGTGAATGCTCTGGCAAGCGATCGCCAAATGACCGAATTTAGCCAGTATGAAGTGGTCGATGATTTGGTTTTGCCAGAGGGGTTCACCTACGATGTGATTGCCTCTTGGGGCGACAAAGTGGGCGACTCTCGCTTTGGCTATAACAATGACTATTTGGCATTGGTTGAAACCAGCCCAGATGAAGCGTTGATGTCAGTTAATTTTGAGTACATTAGCGCGGTTCCTTGGCAGCAGACCTACGAGAAAGTGATTGGCAAGGCGCTACCGTTTCGTGAGGTTGATCAAGCAGTCCGGGCAGCGATTAAGGCAATTAAGGATGATAAGGTTCCAGGCTTGAATGCCTACGCACTGCCAGATGGCAATCCGATTAAAGAACAGGTCAAAACAATTTGTAAAGAAGGCTTGATCGATCAAGGAGTGGGAGTGATTGCCCTGCGGCGATCGCCCGAAGGAAAATGGGCGCGATCTCAGTCTGCTGCCGAACGCCGGATCACCGGAATTTCTGGTTTAGAAGACGGACGATATTTAAAAACCACGGGTCCAGCCGTTGCCATTTTCCAAAAGACCAAAGGACAGGGTTATGTAGATAAGTTGGGCGACAAAATCATTGGCACGTTTCAAAACTGCGCGGGTGGCACTACGCCTTGGGGCACTGTGTTCAGCGCCGAAGAAAACGTGCAAGTGCAGGTGCCTGAACCCGTCTATGCGGATGGAACTTCATTTGACCCCATTAATCGCCCCTTCAACATTACCGACGAAGAACTGACGGGTATGGGGAATGTGTTTGGTCTGGCTGGCAACAAGTACGGCTGGATGGTAGAGCTTGATCCAACAAATCCGAGCGACTACGGGACAAAGCACACCTGGCTGGGGCGATATCGTCATGAGGCAGTCGGGGTGAGGGTCGTAGCAGGCAAGCCACTGGCGTTTTATTCGGGCTGCGATCGCCGGGGTGGACACCTCTATAAGTTTGTCAGCAAAACTGCCGTCACCAATCCAAAAGATAAAGCCAACTCCAAACTGCTCAGCGATGGGATGCTTTATGTGGCGCAGTTTCAGGCAGATGGCACCGGACGTTGGATTCCCCTGACACCCAGCACACCCATTGCACCGACTCCACCCACCTTTCTCAGTGGAGTCATGCTGCCCTTGCCGCAACGTCCCGAAGGCGGAATCTTCCAAGCGGATGACGATGCTCAAATTGAAGCGTTTCAGAAAAAGTATAAAACTCTGCGTGATCTCTATGTGGGCAGTGAATCCGAAAAGCAAGGTGCTATTTTGGTTGATGCTCATTTTGCTGCCAATGCAGCAGGCGCAACCTGCACTGCCCGCCCTGAAGATACTCTAATTGCCCCAGATGGTTCGCTTTTCATTGCTTTTACTTCTGGTGGTATTAGTAAAGAAGACGGCAGCCCTGACATTCGCATCTTCAAAGGTCCTGATGGCAGTACGGCTTTTGAATTTGGTTGGATCATGCGCCTTGCAGAAGATGGCAATGCTCCTGATGCGAAAACCTTTACCTGGGAAATGGCAGCGACGGGTGGCGAACCGGCGATCGGGGGACAAGGGTTTGCCAATCCCGACAATCTCGCCTTTGATGGGCAGGGCAATCTGTGGATGGTGAATGACATGTCATCTGACAAATTGAATCGGGAAGTGTTAGCCAATCGCCGCGAACCAGGCGGTGCGCTAACTAACCCTTCTAGCCTACGGGGGATCTATGGCAACAACGCCATCTGGTACATTCCCCAGTCAGGCGAAGGAGCCGGGCAGCCTTATTTGTTTGGCATCGGACCGATGGATTGCGAAACGACGGGACCTTGCTTTGCATCGGGCGATCGCACGTTGTTCCTAGCAGTGCAGCATCCCGGTGAGGTCAACGGCACCCGCAAAGACATGGCGGCAGAAACCCGGCAGTTTGCCATGCACACCACCGATGGCAAGGAATTTATGCAAACCCGCAAAGTTCCAATTGGTTCTAACTGGCCCAGCAAGCAAGCCAACGATCCACCCAAGCCCTCAGTAGTTGCTATTTACCCGCCCTCCGGTGGAACGATGAGCCTAGCCGTTTAAAAATAAGCATCACTTGAGCTAGCTCAGGTGATGCTGCAAAAATGCCAGGGTGCGATCGCCTGCCAGTTCTGCGGCTTCTGCACGATAAGCCTCACTATCTACCCGACCAAAGGCGTGGCTGACCCCGGCGTAGCGGTAGATCGTGACTAGCGGATTGCCCTTCAGTGCTTGCTCAATGGTTGCTTGAGCGTCTGGGGACACAAATTCATCGTTTTCGGCAATGTGCAATATCAGCGGCTTTTGTATTTTTGTCGCTTCTGCCAAACTGCTTTCGATCGCCACGCCGTAATAGCTCACGTTGCAATCGGCATCCGTGCGGGTTGCCATCAAGTATGCCAGTTTGCCACCCAAGCAAAACCCGACGCTGCCAACCTTCCCGCTACAGCCGGGATATTGCCGCAAAAAGGTGAGTGCTGCCTGCAAGTCTGCCACGCCCTTATCCACATCAAAACGCCCATAAAAATCAAACGCCTTAGCGAGTTGATCTTCATATTGCGGATCAAGATCTACATTGGGTTCCATCCGCCAAAACAGATCGGGCACAAGGGCAAAATAGCCAGCTTCAGCGTAGGAATCGGCAATTTGCCGCATGATTGAGTTCACGCCAAAAATCTCTTGAATCAGCACAATTCCAGCACCCGTTGGGGAAGTTGGAGCCGCTAGATAGGCGCTGAAACTGTCGGCGATCGCAGAAATCATTACATTTTGAGCCGTCATAAAAAATCTTTACTGAATAAATGAGCAAACGTAACCTACGCAAAAAATCTGACGACCAAACCAATAACCACAGCAAACTTAACGTAAATCATCGCAGCAGGATCGATCTTGAGAGGTATTTTTTTTAGAAACTGTTTCTTCTGGCGCGGCTTGCTACTACAGTAAAAAGGGCTTTCGACCATTCCACCCAAAGAACTCCACTTAAAGGATCGGCATGGAAACACGAGAATTAGGGATATCTGGAATTCAGATCACGCCGATCATTACAGGCACCTGGCAAGCAGGCAAAAGTATGTGGGTGGGCGTGGAAGATGCGGAGACGATTCAAGCAATTCGAGCAGCGTTTGATGCGGGGATCACCACGGTTGACACTGCCGAAGTTTACGGGCAGGGGCACTCAGAGCAGATTGTAGCCGAAGCCCTGGCGGATGTGCGGCAACAGGCTGTTTATCTAACCAAGGTGTTTGCCAACCATTTGAAGTATGACCAGGTGATTGCAGCTTGCGATAGTTCGCTTAAAAATTTGCAAACCGATCATATTGATCTCTATCAAATTCATTGGCCTGCGGGAGCGTTTGGCAGTGAAGTGGTGCCGATCGCAGAAACCATGCGCGCCTTAAATGATTTGAAGCAGCAGGGCAAAATTCGGGCGATCGGCGTGTCTAATTTCTCGCGGGTTCAGTTAGAAGAAGCGGCTCAACATGGACGGATTGATAGTTTGCAGCCTGCCTACTCTCTGTTTTGGCGATCGGTGGAAAAAGACGTAATGCCCTACTGCATCGCCAATCAAATTTCTATCCTTGCTTACTCACCTATGGCACAAGGATTGCTCACCGGAAAGTTTTCAGCGAATCACCAGTTTGATCCTGCTGATAATCGGGCGAAAAACAAGCTGTTTCAAGGCGAAAATTTTGTTCGCGCCCAAGCAGCACTGGCAAAACTGCGTCCAATCGCCGATCGCCATCAAACCAGCCTTGCCAATCTATCGTTAGCGTGGCTGATTGCCCAACCTCAAACCCAAGCGATTACGGGAGTGCGCCATGCCGATCAAGCGATCGCCAATGCCACTGCCGCCGAGGTCAAATTATCTCCAGAGGATTTGACAGAAATCAGCGCGATCGGGCAAATTGTTACCGATCACTTGGATGACAACCCCGTGATGTGGAACTGGTGATAGGCGAATCGTTAAATGAATTTGGCTGATTTTCGGGGAGAATTGGCGGCGCTCGGTGCTGGGTTTATTTGGGCGGCGGCTTCAATGGTTTACACCGGAGTCGGGCGGCAGTTATCGCCACTCGTGCTGAATCTAGTGAAGGGACTAATTGCGATCGCGCTCTTACTCATAACCCTGCTGTTTTTAGGGAGACTACTGCCCAGCGTTAGCCTTGTGCCCGTGCTGCTGTTGCTGCTCAGCGGCGTGATTGGCATTGGCATTGGCGACACCGCCTATTTTGCAGCGCTCAATTCTTTAGGGGCAAGACGAGCATTGGTGCTAGAGTCGCTGTCGCCAACCTTGGGTGCTTTTTTGGCGCTGATTTTTTTGCAGGAACAACTGGCACCTTTAGCGTGGCTAGGCATTGGACTAACAATCGCCGGAGTTACCTGGGTCGTGCTGGAGCGATCGCCCCACCCGAATGGAACGCTAACCCATCCGCCCTTGCGAGGCATCGTTGCGGGTTTAGTCGCAGCAGCGGGGCAAGCGGTCGGGGCGGTGCTGTCAAGAGCCGCCTTAGCCGGAACCGATATTGATCCTCTATGGAGTACGTTGATTCGGCTGCTGGCAGGAACTTTGGTTTTATTGGTTTGGTTTTCAGCCCAAAAGCACCCCATCCAAAAACTGGCACCGCTGCGATCGCGTCAGCTATGGGGAATCGTCATCGTGGCAGCATTTGCCAGCACCTACTTAGGCATTTGGTTGCAGCAAGTGGCGTTAAAATATGCGCCGACTGGGATTGCCCAATCCCTCAGCGCCACCAGCCCTTTGTTTGTCATTCCGTTTGCGATCGCTGCTGGCGAAAAAGTGAGTCTCAGAGCCGTTTTTGGCGTGTTGATTGCCTTAGCTGGCGTTTGTCTTTTATTTGTTCGGTAAGCCAAAATTCATTCGGTTAAGTTAGGCGTGGGTGATCCAATTGTGGAGGAGCAACGTATACAACAGATGAAAGGGGAAATTTTGAATTTTGAATTCCAGACAGCACTCAAAACTTCAAATTCAAAATTTAGTAAGCGACCCTGATCACGTTGAGTTTTTGAAGAACAGTTCACAATCAACTCAGTTCACGATCTGATGGAGCAGCATTGATGGCGATTTCTCAGGTTGTACGTCGAAGATTGAAAAATCGGGGACGACGAATAGTGCGTCCTCAAGCCGCCACCCTCGTTTTGGTGAGCGTGGTTGGGCTGGCAGCAGCGATTTGCGTTGCCTGGTTTGCTGGGGAAGGATTGATCCCTCGGCTGTTCGTCCAACTGAACACGCTGCAAAACACACCGCCTTTGTGGTTGCAGGTTCCTATGATGCTAGGCAACTACATTTTCGTGCCAACGGTCTTGCTGCTGATTATTGCACTGGGAGTGATGTGGATTTCTCCGCAACCGCGAGGATGGGCGCGAATTGTGGTCGTTAGCATTCTCTTGGTGTTGACGGTGCGATACATTTTGTGGCGATCGCTCTCTACCTTGAATCTTGCCGATCCAACTAACGGCGTTTTTAGCCTGGGGCTGTTTTTTTTAGAAATGTTGATGTTGGCAGGCAGCACAATTCAGCTTTTGTTGATGTTGCGAGTCCGCGATCGCCAAGAGGAAGCAGACCAAAATGCGATCGTGGTGGTATCCGGGCAGTTTGTGCCATCCGTCGATGTCTTCATCCCCACCTACAACGAGCCAGACTTTGTGCTGCGCCGCACCATCATCGGCTGTCAGGCAATGGACTATGCCAACAAACGAATTTACCTGTTGGATGACACTCACCGTCCAGAAATTCGCAGCCTAGCCGCTGAACTGGGCTGTGAATATATGACTCGCCCCGATAATCGCCATGCCAAAGCAGGCAACCTTAACCATGCTTTCGCCCAAACTGACAGCGATTTGATTGTTGTCTTTGATGCCGATTTCATTCCGACCCGCAACTTTTTGACCCGCACCGTTGGCTTCTTTCAAGCCGAAAATGTCGCATTAGTGCAAACACCGCAAAGTTTTTATAATCCCGACCCGATCGCCCGTAATCTAGGTCTGGAAAACGTCCTCACCTCCGAAGAAGAGGTGTTTTATCGCCAAATTCAACCCATTCGCGATGCAGCAGGCAGCGTCATTTGTTCGGGCACATCCTTTGTCGTGCGCCGGACAGCCCTGGAAGCCGCAGGCGGCTTTGTCACCGAATCCCTCAGCGAAGATTACTTTACCGGAATTCGCCTGTCTGCCCAGGGCTATCAACTGGTCTACCTGGATGAAAAGCTGAGCGCCGGACTGGCAGCAGATAATATGGCTTCCCATGCCGCCCAACGTTTGCGCTGGGCGCGGGGCACTCTCCAAGCCTTTTTTATCGAATCCAACCCCCTAACCATTCGAGGGCTGACTCCCTTGCAGCGGTTAGCACACTTAGAAGGCTTGCTGCACTGGTTTACCAGCCTCTCACGAGTTGGTTTTTTGATCATTCCCCTTGCCTATTCCTTTCTCAACGTGATTCCGGTACGCGCCACCGAAGCGCAACTGCTGTATTTCTTTTTGCCCTATTACGTGGTGCAGCTATCTGTATTTTCGTGGCTGAACTACCGTTCTCGCTCGGCGATCCTATCCGATATTTATTCGTTAGTGTTAGCAGTGCCGCTCGCCTGGACGGTGATTCAAGTGATGCTTAACCCGTTTTCCAAAGGCTTTAACGTTACGCCCAAGGGCACCTCCAGCGATCGCTACTCCTATAACTGGAACCTTGCCATTCCCCTGATTGCATTCTTCATCATCACCGCTATCAGCCTGTGGCGCAATTTAGGCATGTGCATGATTAAAGGGGGATGGGCTGCCGCGCCGCTCGACCCGATGGAAGCCCTAGCACGCTCCGAATCGATTAAAGGCATGGGAGTTGGCTGGCTGTGGAGTAGCTACAACCTAATTATGTTGGGCATCGCCCTGCTGATTTTGCTAGATGTGCCGCGCCCCAATCCCTACGATTGGTTTGACCTACGGCGCACCGTGCAAATTACCCCTGTTTCCTCGGATGGCTCACCGACCTTCTGGGGCATCACGACCCTGTTTTCGGAAGGAGGCGCAGAAGTTGCCTTAACTCAAACGGGCTTCCCATCACTCGATTCAGATGAAACGCTGCCCGTTACAGTCAACATTTTAGAGGAAGCCTTACAACTCACAGGCACCGCGACCCGCAGCGATATTCAGGATGAATTTTCAACTGTGCGAATACAGTTTGAAGACCTACCCATAAACGACCATCGTAGGTTGGTGGAAATGCTGTTTTGCCGCCCAGGACAATGGAAACGACGCAATAGCCCCGGAGAATTGCGATCGCTGCTCCTATTACTGCGTATTGTATTGAAACCCCGAATTTTGTTTGATCAGGGGAGTGATGTCAGGGCGATCGCGGTGGCTAAAGGATAGAAGGCAGGGGCAGGGGTCAGAGCTTCGACACACCTGAAACTCGAAACCTGAAACCCGAAACCTAATTTCCCCACTGCATTAAGAGACTGTTAAAATCCAATAAACTTCTTGTTCCTGTCCCCAATGAATGACACCGTTTTGCAAGTGAATAATCTGGAAGTGCAGTTCCAGAGCGATGGAAAAATCGTTGAAGCAGTTAAAGGAATTTCCTTTGAGGTGAAACGGGGGCAAACCTTGGGAATTGTAGGCGAATCGGGTTCGGGCAAGTCGGTGACCTCTTTGGCAGTCATGGGGTTGGTGCCCAAGCCTGGTCAGGTAACGAATGGGGAGATTTTGTTTTGGGGAGCTGACCAATCGCAATCCGTAGATTTGGCAAAACTATCCGATCGCCGATTGGAAGACTATCGCGGTAGCGAAATTGCGATGATTTTTCAGGAACCGATGACTTCTTTGAACCCGGTTTATACGATCGGGTTTCAACTGGTGGAAGCGATTCAGCTACACAAGCGCCTTTCTAAGGAAGCGGCTACACAAGAGGCGATCGCCCGGTTACAAGAAGTGCGACTGCTGCCCAGCAATGCTCAACTAGAGCAGCAATTTACTGGTAATCCGCGCGATCGAGATCGCCTAACTGCTGCCTTTCTCAACCGCTATCCTCATGAGCTATCCGGCGGGCAAATGCAGCGGGTAATGATTGCAATGGCGATTTCCTGTGATCCCGCGTTGCTGATTGCCGACGAACCCACTACTGCCCTGGATGTGACGGTTCAAGCAACGATTTTGGATTTATTGCGCGATCTGCGCGATGCTCAAGCCGAGAAAATTGGCGATCGCCGGGGCATGTCGATCATGTTCATCACCCATGATCTGGGCATCATTGCCGAAATTGCCGATCAGGTTGCCGTCATGTATCAGGGCAAAATTGTTGAAGCAGGACCCGTCTGGCAGATCTTTTCTAACCCGCAGCATCCCTACACCAAAGGGTTGCTTGCCTGCCGTCCCCAACTCGATCGCCGCCTGCGAAAACTCCCCACCGTCTCCGATTTCATGCAGGTTAGCAGGGGCAAAGATGGCACCATCCTCATCGAAGAGCGCGAAACCGACATCAATCGGGCATTTCAGATGGCGCAAGAAGTTAGTCCTGACGAAATAACCCAACGACTTGCCGATTTAGAGAAAAAACCGCCGCTGCTTTCCGTCAAAAATCTGCGGGTTGGCTTTCCCATACGCAGTATTTTTGGGCAAACTAAACGCTATTTTATGGCAGTCAATGATGTCAGCTTTGATGTGTATCCTGGCGAAACCTTGGGATTAGTCGGCGAATCGGGCTGCGGTAAATCCACGTTGGCACGGACTATTTTGCAACTGATCAAGCAAATGGAAGGGCAAATTATCTTTGATGGGCAGGATATTACCCAGTTGTCGTCCAAGGCACTGCGCCACGTCCGTCAAGATCTGCAAATTGTGTTTCAAAATCCGTTTAGTTCCCTCGATTCCCGGATGACGGTGGGCGCAGCGATTATGGAACCGATGCAGATTCACAGCAAGCCGAAGGAGCGCGAACAACAGCGACACCGTGCAAAAGAACTGCTGGAACGGGTGGGATTGACTGCCGATGCTATGAATCGTTACCCACACGAGTTTTCGGGCGGGCAGCGCCAGCGGGTTTGCATTGCCCGTGCCTTGGCGCTGAACCCCAAGTTCATTATTTGCGATGAGTCGGTGTCGGCGCTGGACGTGTCAGTGCAGGCGCAAGTTCTCAATCTGCTAAAAGAACTACAAAATCAGCCCGACCTCGATTTGACCTATATTTTTATTTCCCATGATTTGAGCGTGGTGAAATTTATGAGCGATCGCATTATGGTGATGAACAAAGGCGCGATTGAAGAAATCGGTGCCGCTGAAACCATCTATCGCCAGCCTCAGCAAGACTATACTCGCCAACTGATCTCCGCCATTCCCACTGGCAGCCTAGAGCGTATTCAAGCACGTCAACTTCAGAGGGGCATTTCAGCGGGCTGATCTAAACAGAAATCTTTGCAATTAATGCACGAATTACTGAAATAAGTAAGCAAACAGCCAAACTGAAAAAGTAAGCTTCCAGTTTGCTGACTGAATTATTAGTACAATTAGACTACTTCTCTGGAGGAAAACTCCAATTCATGCGCCGCGATTCTATTTTCTATCGCATTTTTAAGCAATCTCCCGCTTTGATATTTGAACTACTTGAAACCGTTCCCACGAATGCCGCTGACTACAAATTTGACTCTGTAGCCGTCAAAGAACCGAAGTTTGAGATTGATGGAGTGTTTTTGCCGCCTGATACTGAAGATTCGGGCGTAGTCTATTTCTGTGAAGTGCAGTTTCAAAAGGATGAGCAACTCTACGAACGGTTGTTTGGTGAAGCTTTTTTGTATTTTTATCGCAACCGAGATCGTTACTCCGATTGGCAAGCAGTCGTGATTTATCCATCTCGGAATTTAGAACAAACCAATGCTCATCCCTATCGAGCGTTGTTAAGCAGTGATCAGGTGCATCGGGTGTATTTGGATGAGGTGGGCGAGATCCGCCAGTTGCCCTTGGGGATTGCATTGATGGTGTTAACGACGGTGGATCAAGTTCAGGCACCCGAAGAAGCCCGATATCTGCTGGCACGGGCGCAGCAAGAGGGGCAATCGGCAACGGTGAGTCGTGCCATCATGGAAATAGTGACGACGATTATGGTCTATAAATTTGAGCAGATGAGTCGAGTGGAGGTCGAAGCAATGCTGGGGCTAACTTTGCAAGAAACACGGGTGTACCAGGAAGCAAAAGCAGAGGGACGAGAGGAAGGAGAACGGATAGGAGAAGAGCGAGGTGAGCAGCGGGGGCAGCAGAAAGGCGCAGCTAGTCTGGTAGTGAGGCTCTTGACGCAACGGCTTGACCAAGAGTTGTCAGCCGGAATGCAAACTGACAAATCAGCGATCGCGCGATCGCGGGTTGAAGCATTGCCATTACCCCAGTTAGAGGCGCTGACCGAAATATTGCTTGACTTCACAAGCTTGGATGATTTGCTGACTTGGTTGGAGGCGAATCATCCCGCTGAGGGCGGTGACGCTCCTGAAGTCAGCGATTAACCAAATGACAAGCCCCCTTCGCAAATTATCATGACTGTCTAGAATTGAATTTCTTACGAAGAAATCCCAGTCCCAAGGCTGTCAACATGCCTGGAAGCAATGCTGGAGTATGTACAGCGGTAGTAGAAACAGGAGTCGTAGAAACAGTGTCTACTAACAGCCCAGACTGTATTTCCCCATCTGCAACGTTGATGATGCCGATGCCAAGGGTGTAGGAGCCAGAAGCAGCGATCGTGCTTGAAAACTTTTGAAAGCCTGTTTCACGTTTGAATATGGTCGAGGAAGGCAGAAGGACTGAATTAGTGTCAGCCAGACCGGATGAGGCAAGGGCAATGACAAAGGCAAAGTCATTATTCGCACTGGAACTGTTTTCGCTGGTTAAGAAGTTCCAATCAAAACTCAGCGTGTCGCCTGCATTCGCTGTAAAGGTTTGCTTGATCGCGGAGCCGCCAAAGGTTTCTCCGTATCCCAAACTGTCCAAAGAGCCGGAAGTTAGCCCCAAAAACTGCTCCAGTGCTGCATAGTTGCTGTTTGGAACGGTCTCTAGCAATGCCTGGTAGGTTCCGGCTGTTGGGCTGCTGCCAAAGGCGGCGGTTTGAATGCTAGTAGAACCCAAGGTTGACCAACCAGTGAAACTATTGGTTTCAAAGCTACCGTTGAGGATGGCGGCTTGGGCAGGACTGACCAGTGAAAGGGCAGATAGACTGAGCAAACTGGTAATGCCAAATGCAAATGCTGAACGGGACATGGCGTTAATTCCTTAGAGTGATGTTCAGGTGGGTTGATTGCAGAGATTAGAAGAAATCGGGTAGATGACACCTGTTGAGCAATTAGCTGAAAAGATAATTATTGGGAGTCAGAGAGGTGGGAAGAACATTGTCTAAGGTGACGAGAGTTTTGAAGGCGGAGGAGCCAAAGGTGCCATCAATATCAATTCGGATGCTGCTGGTTGAACCACTCGACACTATTTGCAAGTAACCATCGGCAACTGGATCATTGCCCTGATAGCCAATGCCTGCAAACAGGTTTCTCAAATCCAGCACGTCCTCACCAACCTGGAAATCGGTAATGCGATCGCTGCGATCGTCGATGCTGTTGTAGACGAAATAATCTTTGCCAAGACCACCCGTGAGCAGATCGCTACCAAAGCCCCCAATAATGGTGTCATCTCCTGCACCGCCAATGATGATGTCACGTCCGCCCAAGCCCAGAATGATGTCATTACCAGCAGTTCCAGTCAGGGTCTCGTTGCCAGCCCCTCCTTGAATTGGAATGGGCTGGATGGCTGGGTTGATCACTTGTAAATTGAAGCTATCTTCAGCCGTTGCTCCTTGAATGTCGATCGCAATGACTTTCAGATCGAGAGTGCCAATATCAACGTTGGTGGGAGTGCCGTTGAAGGCGCGGTTGGCAGCATCAAAAGTGAGCCAGCCTGGTAGAGAACTGCCGTTGGCTAGAGCAGCCGTGTAAGTCAAGCTGTCATTGATATCGATATCGTTGAAAGTATCGGCAGTAAACGTAAAGCTGAATGACTGACCTTCGGTTGTGGTTTGATCTGGAATGGGGATGGCGATCGTTGGCGCATCGTTGACAGACGTAAGGGTGACATTAAAAGTTGTGTTTACCGTTTGCCCACCTGATCCACCCTGAATCGTGATATTTGCTGTGCCCGATTGATTGGGTTGATAGTTGATAGTCAGGATATTGCTGGCAATGGTGGCGTTCACAAGAGCCGAGTTGGTATTCGCCAGCAGGGATTTAGTAATTGATATGAGGCTATTATCCACATCGCTGAAGACAGTGGCTAGGTCGATAGAGGTGCTGAGTGCATCTTCAGCAGCAGTGATGTTAGCAATGGGATTGAGAACAAAGGGGGCATCATCAACAGGAGTAACATTGATGGTTGCAGTGGCAGTAGCCAAGTTTATCCCATCGCTAATTTGGTAAGTAAGAAGGTCGGCACCATTGAAGTTAACAGTGGGGGTATAGGTTATGAAATCATCGCTAGGATTTTCGGGAGTCCCATTGTTATTGATACTAGCAATACCATTAACTGGCAGTGTTGCAAGGCTAAGAATGAAGGGAGTCCCAGCTAAGATACTGTCATTTACCAAAACACTGATGTTACTTGGATTATCCTCAACAACTGTAGCGACATCGTTTATCGCCTGAAGCAGATTATTCGTAGAAGGATTGATAGTTACTGTAACGGTGGCTGTGGCGACATCAAAGTTGTTACTAACTTCATAGGTGAAAGTATCAGTCCCAATAAAGTTTGCCAGTGGAGTATGAACCAATCGATCGTCAGTAGGATCATTGGGAGTTCCATTATCATCTCGCATAACGCTACCGCCAGCGGAGGTTATCAAGTCATGAGAGACAAGCGCAACAAAATCGTTGTTAAAATCAGCATCGTTAGCTAATACATCAATCGAGATCGAGGTATTAATGGTTGTAGTAGAAATGTCACCTTCAGCAGTTAAAGCTGGAAGGATAGGCAGATTAAATTCTTGAATTTCATTTCCAGTCAGATTACCAACAATCTGGATAAACCCGGTCCTGGACTGTTTTTGAAAAAATCTAAAATAGTTAAATCTTTTGATGGTTTAAATTCACCACTCTTCGGATTTGTAAAGTAGTTTGTGTCAGGCGAGAAATCTTACAGTGGAAACCTGCCTTCAAATTCAATAGCAAAGCGATTTAAAGCCGCTTTCCAATCTCGAATCGGCATGGTCCATTTTTTCGAGATGTTAGCGATCGCCAAGTAGATCACTTTCATGGCTGATTCATCGGTGGGGAAGGAACGATGATTTCTTAAGACCTTGCGCAGGGTCATATTCATGGATTCAATGGCATTGGTGGTGTAGATCGCTTTGCGGATGTCCGGGGGAAACGCAAAGAAGGGCATAATTCGATTCCAGTGGTTGAGCCAGGATTTACTGATGGTAGGGTATTGCATATCCCAACGCTCGGCAAAGTCAACTAAAGCCTGCTCTGCCTCGGTTTCAGTGGCAGCGGTGTAAATGGCTCTGAGGTCAGAGGCGACCGCTTTACGGTTTTTGGAGGAAACGTAGCTCAGGGAGTTTCGCACCATGTGGACGATGCAGAGTTGCACAGTGGTTTGAGGAAAGACCGCTTCAATGGCGTCTGGAAAACCTGTTAGTCCGTCCACACAGGCAATGAAGATGTCTTTAACGCCCCGATTTTGCAACTCCGTCAGCACGGAAAGCCAGAACTTTGACGATTCATTTTGAGTCATCCACAGCCCCAGAAGCTCCTTTTGACCTGCTAGATTCACCCCCAACGCCAGGTGGATAGCTTTGTTCACCACCCGTCCCTCATGCCGCACTTTGACCACTAGAGCATCCAAGTAAATGATGGGGTAAATGGCATCCAGACTGCGATTCTGCCAGAGTTTGCGCTCAGTCTCCACCGCTTCTGTGACGTTGGAAATCAGGGTATGAGACACTTCTACCCCATACAGGTCTTGCAACTGCGCCTGGATGTCCCGTGTCGTCATACCACGGGCATATAGCGACAGAATCTTGTCATCAAAGCCATTGAAGCGCGTCTGCCCTTTGGCAATCAACTGTGGCTCAAACGCTCCATTGCGGTCGCGGGGGATGCCAATCTCAGATTCCCCAAACTCCCCTTTAATTGTCTTTTTGCTGTGCCCATTGCGACGATTCTTGGGTCGCTCTGGCTGTGCTTCTGCCTTCTCCTCTGCCAGATGAGTGTCTAGCTCAGCACTCAAGCACCGCTCGATTAAAGCTTTGGTCAATTGCTTGAAGATCCCACCCTCACCCATCAAATCTTCAGGGTTACGATATTCTTTGAGCAGTTCGTCAATTAATTCGGGTCGAAAGGTCATGGGGTTGTGTCTCAGGTTATTAGTTCATTAGATCTTGTTTTGACCTTTGACACAAACTATCTTACATACCCAGACAAACCCTATCATTTCCGCGATCGCGGTGGCGGCAACCCATGCTCCCCATAACGTCCAACTTTTGCTCAGGCGCGAGGTGGTTAGTCCATGCCGTTGGCTTTCAAGCGGGTGTTTAGACATCCCTGCCTCTGTCCTAAATGTACTCTATGACTGGTTCAGACTTGAGAAATGTTGCCTCACACATGGCTCTAGTGCTGACGGGCGTAAATCTGGATACCCTTTGAAACTCCACACTCCACACTCCACACTGTCTCAGCAATGATTGCTGAACTTACGTCCTAGTCCACTCGTGTGCTGCTTCCACAAGGTGCTCTCTGCCGATCAACTGGCTTGTAGCTTGATCAACGTTTTTGTCCCGGCAGCGTCACTGATCCAAAGTGCAATCATTTGACCGCTTGAGCTTTGTCCCGTTGAAATTTCAGTGGGGGCATCGATTGTGTGAGCATAATTTACTTCATCTTTACCCACTTCAATCACCAAATCATTCCCTTTGCCAGGGCGATCGTAAACAATTGCCAGTAAAGGGGCATTCTCAATCAGCGTTTCATCACCGAACTCGGTGCTGATGCTTTCGATCGAAATATGCCGTCCACGATTACCATCAGAAAACTGGTCAAAAAACTCGCCCCAACGCTCACGCGGCAAAGATTTGCTTACCTCAATTTTGCTGACCATATGACTCCTTCTTGATTGGATATGAGCGTCATCTGGGCTGAACGCACAATGACGACCGATGTTTCTTCCACTCGCCTCGCAGCGGCAAATTGAAAACGGCTGCTGCGAGACTATTTCAGCCTCTTTAACGCTACTCTGTCAAACCACTCCACTTCACTGTAAGCTGATTATCCACCGAGAAAACCCCTGGTGCAGCCCAGGCGACTCGTTCGGCTTCCTCTAGTTCAGCAAAGTTCCGCACGTCGCCCCGGAGGATCACCTTGTTTGTAGATGTCTCCACCCGGATCTTGTTGGCATCTAGCAGAGCATTGCGTTTGAACGCTGCTTGAATCGATGTTTCGACTACCGTTGCCGTTAGTTTAGGTTTGATCGAGATGAGATTCGACACACCCTTAACGCCCGACAGGTTCTGCACAACGTTTGTGGCAGCTTCCTTGAGATATTGCCAATCCACCTCGCTATCCAGGGTAATCCAGCCCTCACGCACTGTGACCTGAACGCTCCCTGTTGGAATGGTGGACCATTCGATATAGTGCTGGGCGGCGGCGGCGATGTCTCCGTCTGTGCGGTGCAGAGAACCTAGTAGCTTCACTTCGATATCGTCTGCGATCGCCTTCACGCCAGAAACACGTTTGGCGGCGCGCACCGCTTCCATTTTCTCCATGTAGCTGGTGGCGTAGCCATTGAGTGTCACCGTGCCATCTTTCACCAAGACACCGATGTCTGTGACCTTGACCCCTGGCTCATATTTAAGCTCGGAAAGCACATCAGTCTTGAGTTCTGTATCCGCTTGAGTGATGGTGTATGTCATGGTTTTTACCTTTTGTTTGCTAGTAGTGATGTGGAAGAAGGAAAGCAGTGCTTTGTTTGATGCTGTGGCGGATATTGTCTACCGATGGTTTAAGCTTCCACTTGCTTCTTTCATCCCTCGATCGATAGGCTGGTACTAGGTCCTTGAGATCAGTAAGGCTCGCACTAGCCCGCAGAAACCCACTTCACCGTGAGCAGATTGTCTACGAAGAACACCCCCGGCGCATCCCAGGCGACTCGTTCGGCTTCCTCTAGTTCGGTAAAGTTCCGCACGTTGCCTCGGAGTGTTACCTTGCCGCCGGAAATCTCCACATGAACCTTGTTGGCATCCAAAAGAGCGTTGCGTTGAAACGCCGATTTGATTGCCGTTTCAACTTCTGTTGCCGTTCGGTTCGGTTTGATCGAGATCAGATTAGATACCCCTTTGACACCCGCCAAGTACTGCACGACGTTGCCGGCAGCGTTCTTCTGATACGCCCACTCCACTTCGCCATCCAGTGTGATCCAACCTTCACGCACCGTGATCATAATGCTTCCCGTTGG
Organism: Synechococcales cyanobacterium PMM_0083; assembly: GCA_949127665.1. Classification (GTDB taxonomy): domain Bacteria; phylum Cyanobacteriota; class Cyanobacteriia; order Leptolyngbyales; family Leptolyngbyaceae; genus ULC077BIN1. Next base: position 3,664 of record CASBQE010000347.1, on the reverse strand, counting down.
AATTAACGTACACCACTCGATGTGCTGTGCGGCAGCGGCGGCGATGTCCCCGTCTTTATGGTGCAAAGGATTCAGCAGCTTGATTTCGATATCGTCCGCGATCGCCTTGACCCCGGCAACCCGTTTGACGGCATGCACCGCTTCCATTTTCTGGCTATAGCCACTTGCGTAGCCATTGAGTGTCACCGTGCCATCTTTCACCAAAATCCCGATATCGGTCATCTTTACACGGGGTTCATATTCAAGCTCGGAAAGCACATCCTTCTTGAGTTCTGTATCAGTTTTCTCGATGGTTTTAGTCATGATCATCGTCTTTGTCCTTTATTTGCTAATGGTGATTTGGAAGAAACAGAGGAATGAAAGCGCTATATGTGGACTGTGTTGGGGAAGCATTTAGCTGTGTACTAGCGGGGTATCGACCAGGTGTTCAGCCAGAAACCAGACCTGCGACTCATGGGTTCGCAGCACGTTACTGGTCAACAAATCGCTCGTGCCGTTGTCCCGGTTCGCAGCCGTTTGGGTGATGCCTTCCCGAACTTCACGCAGAATTAACTCGTGTGCTTCTAGCAACCGCGACAGCATGACTGGCACTTCTTCCACACCATTGGGAGGACGCGGAATCATGGTCACTTCCGCCACATGGCGTGGGTCTGCGATCTCCACGCCGCCCAATGTTTGCACTCGCTCACCCAGCAAATCAATTAACGCCAGTTGTTCACCTGCATGTTTGTCCAGCAGCAGATGTAATTGATAAAACGTGTTGCCACGCATCAACCAATGATGTTTTTTATAAAGGCTGTAGAGAATGATGCTGTCTGCCAGGATTTGATTAAGCTGTTCACAGCCTTCAGACCGGGCAATAGATGCCAAGGCGATCGGCAAATTTCGGAGTGTGCCAAACGGCTGAATTTCTCGACCGTTCTGATGCAGAATGGGCTGACTATTGTTTGTCTGAGTGTTTGAATTTGAAATTTGAAGCGATGTAGACATAACGGATATCCTTGGTTGCAACAGGGAGAGGATAGTTACGGTTCATAATCACATTTACGGCACTAATCTGCCGCACGAGCGATCGCTTGAACTTAACGCATAAACCTGATGAATTGTCTGAAGTGTTCGTGCAAAGCCTCAGACGGCAACCGATAGGCTGATTTCATAACTGATTCTGTCGAGCATCTGCTTCGCCTGCCTGACATCCTCGTCGCTACCGGTCACCAGGATGATGAACTTGCCCGCTTGAATTTGAGTTTCGTACTTCAGCACCTGCCAAAATGCCAAATAAACCGCCGACGAAGCTCCCCCAATAGCCCCCTTCTGCTGCTCCAGTTTTGGCTGCATCTTTCCAGGTGAGAAAGCCGCGCACCTGTTCAGTAGTCTGATAATCTTTGCCAATAATCGAGAGCTTTTGTAGATCGAAGCCCTCTTTTTGCAGCTCAAAAATAGCCCTTTCTGCTTCCCTGTGAGAAGGGAAACAAGCCACAACCGTATGTGACTGTGCAATGAGTTTGTTGCTTTGATCCATGTCAACTAATTCTCCGATCAGCTTGCTTTAACAAGAGAGTCAAAAGGCAGAGGGCATTACGAACACTGCCCTCTGCCTTCTGCGTATGTCTCTTATTTCTTCGGAGTTCCCGCAGCAGTTTCGGCATCTAGCCTGGCGGCGATCGCTGCCAAGGTTGCTTCTTCGGCTTCTTCCATCGTCACCATGGCTAAGAAGGTTGCCGTATCGGCATAGCCTTCAGCGTGATCGGCTCGATGTTCGAGTTTCTTAACTTCACGGCTGGCTTTCCATTCCTCGACATTCGACTTCACCTCAGATTCTTTGGTCTCAAATTGAGTCTTGAGCTTTGCCCGATACTCATCAAATTTATGCTTGTTAGCGTCTAGGTTTGTCTTCGCTTCGTCAAGTTTTGCTTGAATTTCAGCTTGAGTTTTCTTTGGAGCAGATTGAATGCTCTTCTTCAGTGATTTCGCCCGATCTTCAATTGCCTCTAAATTGTCGTGAAGCTTTTGAGTGAAATTGTCAATCGCAGTACTCATGGTGATTTCTCCGGTCAAATATAGTGAGCTTCTAAAGTTTGGCTTTATCCTGGTTGAGTTTCGATTGAATCTCAGCTTAGATTGCTTCCACCTTAGATTGCATGGTTGCAAAAGTCATTCAAGATGACCTCTACCATTGGGACGTTTTAGTTATAACTTATACAATTCATACATAGATCAGACGGAAGCTTGGAAAGCTCTCTGAGAAAAGGTTTCAGGTTTGGTGTACGATTTTGTCCGAATTCCCCGTTTGCCCTACTCGGATTTCAACCGCTGCCGTTAAGTTTTGTGTTGGTTCTGGGAGCGATTGTAGGACTCTACATCTTATGTGCCGAGACTGTGAAACGCGTGTTTTACAGCCGCGTAAAATTTTAGTTGTCAAGGCGCATTAGGACTTTAGACAACTAAGAAATGTGATTATAAGATTAACCCCAAACCGATTAGTTTGATGTGGCAACCGCTCATTTCTTACACGTTTGGAACGCTGGCATCTCTGTTTCCGATCGCCAATCCGATAGGGGTGGTGCTGATTTTTAATAGCCTCACTGCCGCAGGATTCCCCGCTATCGCCTGAAGCAGGCTCGTAAAACGCCTCTTAGTGTTGATTGGGGTGCGCCTAGTGGCATTTTCGCTTGTGTAAACTCATTCTCGGCTTTTTTTGGATTTGGCTGGGAGTGGTGCGCCTTTGCTTAACAAAAGCGTAATACGACAATTTTAAGTGAGATCTATCAGTCAATCAGCTTCAACTTCATTAAAGCTCAAAGCTCCACATTATCTATTACAACTTTGTTTCTTGCCTTGGTTAATCGACTACTGATGCTTCTATTTTCATTCTCAAGGTTTCCCCCATTTTTGATTTATTCAACCAACTGCTCATTTAAGATGCTCTTCTCCAGTTCGTAGCGGCTTCCACTCCAGCTAAAAACAAGCTGTCGAACCCGGTTATCTTCAACTTGATTTGCCACCAATGTTGGAAAACTCTCATCGGGTTGATTAGGAGGATTGTATTGAAACAACAATAGCATTCCTTTAGGCAGGGGCGATCGCAAATACTGTGTCCATAACAATTGATAAGATTCTGGGACATCATCGTTTAGAGTGGGCGGAGTAACTTTTGGCACTTGAGCATAGGCGGCAAACAAACACCCTGCTGCACCACAAAGCTGAGGAACCTTGGAAAAGTTGAAGACAATTACCTGTCCCTGTTGCCCTCTGAGAGTGCTTGCCAGCACGGGTAAATTTTTCTGTTCGTCTTGCGGTGCAATGGTCAAATCATCAAACGCCCGCTGAAGCACTAAAGGCACGGTTTGATGAGCATCTGTCCACTGCAAAGCCTGTCCATTCAATGCCAACGCACGACTCGCACAGCCCATTAGTCCCAGCAGACAACCCAGCAATAGGAAACAGGCAAAGCCAATCCGAAACCATAGTGCAAAACGCATTAACCAATGGGGCGGAGGAGGAAGAATTGGCTGTTCTGTTGGATTGGACATCGCATCACTAACGGGGACTGTAAATTAGATTGTGTCAAAGGTCAGAAATTGAGATCTAATAAACTACTGAACTTGAGACAAAATCATGATGACCTTTCAACCCGAATTGCTTGACCAACTGCTTAGAGGTT
>CASBQE010000346.1 GCA_949127665.1 Synechococcales cyanobacterium PMM_0083 | reverse complement strand
TCTGCATCGTGCGCCAACGCGATCGCGGATTCACAAAAAACCGTATCAGTACAGTAAACAAACTTCCGCCCGATCAAAGTCGGACCACAAAAATCTGATCCATTGACTCGCCTGCCATCCGGCAACATAATCTCTTCTCCCCGCTTCAGTTTGCCGTAAAGCGGACCCGATGGAATGCCTAGCGCCGCTGCTTTTTCTACATCAAAATGCCCTGTCCGATCTTTTTCAATCACCCGATAGCCAAAAGCAGGCACGCGATGCTTGAGTAATTCGCAACTGACCGTATACTCTGCATCTTCATAAACCACGCCCGGACTGACGGTATGCACTTTAATTGGGTAAGAGAAATGAGTTTGAGAATAGCGGCGGCAGGCTTTGAGATATTCCTCTAAATCGGGAGGTCCATAGATATCAACGTGTTCCACATTTCCAGCTAAACCGCAGCTTGCCAACAAACCCATCAACCCAAAAATGTGATCACCATGCATGTGTGTGACGAAAATGCGGGTCAATTGGCTCACTTTCAAATCACTCCGAAGCACCTGATGCTGGGTGCCTTCGCCACAGTCAAACAGCCATAGTTCTGCCCGTTGCGGTAATCGCAGCGCGACGCTTGACACGTTGCGGCTGCGTGTCGGCACTCCAGAACTGGTTCCAAGAAAAGTAATCTGCACTGAGCCTCGTTCTTTATTCGATGCCGACTTTACCTAATAGTGACATTTTTGTCATGGTTGGGAGCAAATTAGATCAATTTGCGTCTTATTCGTTGAGTCAGGTCGTGATACAGTCCGCCTTCTACGACAGCTTCAAGAAATTTCACAAAGCTTTGTGAAACGCTAAATGAGATGACCTTAACTTACCTGCTCTGGTATATCACCACACATCTAGCGAATTAGTCTAGATCTAGGTATGACTAAACATCAATTCTTCCGGTAGATAAAGAGGCTCCTGTGTAAAGAAATTGAGTTACATTAAGCAACGTTGCTGTTCAGGCGGGATGAAGCAGCCTGAGTTAGACGAAGCAAATTTTTGAGTGCCGGTTGGTTGTGAATGTGCAGCCTATTGTTTAAGTTTCATGGTTTAACAAGCCCGCAATCAGCCAATTCATGGGATATGAGGAGAATTTAAAGAGATGCAGCTAAAGGGGTTTTCCCAGACTTTTCTATCTTATAAAGCTTCGCTGATTCAGTTTGGTAAGCAGTCCTGGTGGTTTTCTGCGATCTGCTGTGTGGCGATCGCAACGCCTGCCCAAGCCATTGAGATGCGGGTTGGCATTGAAGAATCCGTATCACAGGTCACGGTTGGCAGTTCCACACGGGCACTGGTGCGAGACAGCGCAGGACGAGATTTGGGTGAAATTGCGGCGATGAATGCTTTTGTTGCCCAACCTCAAAATGGCAAGGTTAAAGTCGATCGCTGGCAATCGGCTCAAATTTGGATTGAGCCAACAGGGGGTGGCTATGTATTTATTGGCGATCGCTGGTATCGCGGCAGAACGCGCGTCGTCCCCACTGCTAAGGGGCTAACCGCAGTCAACTATGTTGATTTAGAGCAATATCTTTATAGCGTGTTGGGCGGAGAAATGTTTCCTTCTTGGCCAATCGAAGCCCTTAAAGCTCAAGCCGTGGTTGCCCGATCCTATGCCTTGTATCAACGGCAGAGTACCGCAAATAGCCTATATGATGTCGGCAATACTACCGCATGGCAAGTGTATAAAGGCGTTTTAGATGAAGCAGCTTCTACGCAAGCAGCGGTGAATGCTACAGCAGGACAAGTGCTAATCCATCAGGGGCGCATCATTGAGGCGGTGTTTCACTCGGCATCGGGTGGGCATACCGAAAACGTTGAAAACGTCTGGACGCGCCCTTTGCCTTATCTGAAAGCGGTTCCAGATTTTGACCAAGGTTCCCCAGAATATGAATGGGCGAAAACCTTTTCTCGCCGCGAATTGAGTGCCCGGATTACTGGAGTCGGCAATATTATTGCTATGGAGCCGGGGCAGACCACGCCATACGGACGGGTGAAAAACATGCGAATTGTAGGCGATGCGGGGACTCGCACGATGACGGGAGACGCTTTGCGCAATGCCCTAGGCTTGAAAAGCACAAAATTCACAGTGCTGTCAGATTATGCTACGGCATCCACCAAGGGGCAAGGACAGGCGAATCCCACTACTTTTAAAATTAACGGTGGGGGATATGGTCATGGACTGGGACTGAGCCAGTGGGGTGCCCACAATTTGGCACAGAAAGGAACGGGCTATCAACAAATCGTTCTGTATTACTACAAAAATACGATTCTCGCCAAAATTCAGCCAAAGTAAGCAGCCTTAAGAAGATGAGTGTTTTTGGCTATCGGGTAGTTGTGGATAGCAAGATAGGTGAATTGTTTTAGCAGCGAGAGTTTGAGGTGGATGAGCAAGACAGTCAGTTAGAGGCGATCGTGCAGCAAATTGGAGAAGCCGTGTTGGCGACGGTGGAAACGGTTGATCGATTATCAGAACGGGTAGATTCTCTGGCAAATCAAGTGCAGCAGCAGGGCTACCAGATTTTCGCCTTGAGCGATACGGTGCAAACGTTGGCTGAGTCGCAGGAAGAATCGCTGAAACGGTTAGATCGGCTGACGGATAACTTAGAACGGTTGGTGAATGCGTTTGAGCAACCGGATGAAGGTTCCACTTAAGAGTTTCACCACTGTTTGAACGATCGCCAATAGGGACGACCCTGCCAAAATATGCCGACCAATAATCCACCAATCTGAAGCTGCTCCACTCTAAACAAGCCATTGCCAATCGGCAACCAGCCTTTAATCAAAAATGCGACCACTACGCAAAGCACCAATCCCCAAAGGCTGCCAGCGCGAATACTGGCGCGATCGATGCGTTCTAAAGCAATCACCGACAGCACTCCTAGCCCAAAAGCGATCGCGCATTCCGTCAGCAATCCTAACGGCGGCTCAAACAATAGTCGTAAGGCGGCGTTGACCTGAGAAAATTGCAACCCAAAAGCAATGCCAAACTCCAGCAGGGTCACGAACAAAACGACAACAATGCTCGCCTGAGCTAGCGATCGCCAAGGTAGGCGCTTGAACTGCCCAATTGGATCTCCCATCTTATTTCAACCTTTGCCCGCAATGGGTAACTATGTGCATCACAGCGAATATCTCTACCCTGAAATGCTTACTGTGATGCTCTTTATAAAATTGAACTAGCTTTGTGCCGGGATTGCCTCCGCAACCTGGACTGACTCTGCCAGGATTTCGCTTTTCTGCGCCGAAATCGGCTCTTGTTGCTGCAAGGCAGAGAATAAACGATTGAGGGCGTTGACGTAGGCTTGAGCCGAGGCAACCACAATGTCGGTGTTAGCGGAGTGACCAGAGAAAATGCGATCGCCATTGCGGAGGCGAATTGTCACTTCTCCGATCGCGTCAATTCCCGCAGTAACCGACTGCACCGAAAACTCAATCAGTTCATTCGGCACCGTTACCACACGATTAATGGCTTTATAGATTGCATCAACCGGTCCCGTGCCGATCGCGGCATCTGTTCGCTCTTGACCGTCGGGAGTCCGCAGGGTCACAGTTGCCGTAGGGCAGGCATGGTCGCCGCAGGAAACCTGCACTCGTTCTAACCGAAATAGATCGGGTGCTTGCTGCGTCTCATCATGCACGATCGCCTCTAGATCCCAATCGGTAATGTCCTTCTTCTTGTCCGCCAATTCCTTAAAGCGCACAAATGCTTTGTTGAGATCCTGATCCGCTAGTTCAAAGCCTAATTCTTTCAGTCGAGTGCGGAAGGCATTGCGACCCGACAATTTACCCAACACAATTTGGTTGTCGGTTAAGCCGATCGATTGGGCATCCATGATCTCGTAGGTCAGCTTGTTTTTCAACACGCCATCTTGATGAATGCCAGATTCATGAGCAAACGCATTGGCACCGACGATCGCTTTATTTGGCTGCACTAACATTCCGGTCAGCGTGGAAACTAAACGAGAAGTTTTATAAAGTTGGCGCGTGTCAATTTTCGTCAGCGGTTCTTCGGCAGCAGCGGGGCGACCCAAAAACGGGTTGAAGTACTGCCGCCTGACATGCAGCGCCATCACTAACTCTTCTAATGCGGCATTGCCAGCCCGTTCGCCAATGCCGTTGATCGTGCATTCCAACTGGCGGGCACCGTTTTTGACTGCCTCCAAAAAGTTGGCAACTGCCAAGCCTAAATCGTTGTGACCATGCACGGAAATAATCGCTTGGTCAATGTTCGGGACGTTTTCCTTAATGCCGCGAATCAGTGCGCCAAATTCTGTGGGCGTGGTGTAGCCGACCGTGTCGGGAATGTTGATGGTGGTGGCACCAGCGGCGATCGCCTGCTCCAACACTTCATAGAGAAAGTCGGGATCGCTGCGGAGCGCGTCTTCAGGGGAAAATTCGACATCGTTGGCAAAGGATTTTGCGTAGGCAACCATATCTGCGGCGATCGCTTTCACCTCAGCGCGGGTTTTCCGCAGCTTATATTCCAAGTGAATATCAGAGGTGGCAATGAAGGTATGAATTCGGTGATGAGCCGCAGGTTTCACTGCTTCGGCAGCGGCTTTAATATCGGGTCGATTGGCACGGGCTAACCCGCAAATAATTGGACCCTCAGCAGTGCCGACCGTTTGAGCAATTTTTTGAACCGCTTCAAAATCGCCAGGGCTGGAGTAGGGAAACCCAGCTTCGATCACATCCACACCCAGCCGCGCCAGTTGCCGTGCGATCGCCAGCTTTTCGTCCACGTTGAGCGTTGCACCGGGAGACTGTTCGCCATCCCGAAGCGTGGTGTCAAAGATGATAATCCGGTCAGGCTGAGTGCTCATAAGTTAGACAAGAATCCTATATAGAATAATAGTTCTGATTACTAGCCTACCGCTTGTTTTAGACGGGCTGGAAATAATTCAACGATTTTTATCACATTCTCGATAAATCAGAAATTTCTCCCAGGATTTTTTGGCGGTCAAGAGCAAATCATTTGCTTGAAATGCCGATTTCTCCCAGATCCATTTTTAAGTTAAATCAACTTTTTAGTAATCAGTTTTTTCGATTTCTTTGCGAATATCGTTTAAGTCAATGTAGTGGTCAGTAGCGTTACGAAGTTCACGGGCAATCATTCCTTCCGTAGAAACTACGATGATGTGGGTACTTTTGCCGCGCAGTAATTCGATCGCCCGCTCAAAATCGCCATCGCCGCTAAATAAAATCACGCGATCGTATTGATCGACCGTATTGAACATATCCACCACGATCTCAATATCCAGGTTTGCTTTTTGCGAGTAGCGCCCCGAATTATCGTCGTAGTATTCTTTCAAAATCTTAGTTCTGACGGTGTAACCCAGGCTAATTAGGGCATCCCGAAACCCTCGTTGATCTTGCAAATCTTTCAGTCCCGTATACCAAAACGCATTCACTAAAACAGTGTCAGCTTCACGAGTAAAATATTCTAAAACGCGCTTTGGATCAAAGAACCACCCATTCTTTTGCTGAGCATAGAACATATTGTTGCCGTCTACAAAAATAGAAAGACGGTTCATCGAATACTGCATAAAGAATCAAAACCTAGAAGTTAAATATTTTAATAACTAATTGTAACAAGTTAATTTAGAGTAGCTAGAATTGCACAATAGCGGCTTGTAGAGTCAATTTATACCTGTAGAAGTTAGAAAATGTGCCCTTCGCAACTAAATCAAGTCTGCGAGAATATTTGAGAATATTTTTCTCCAAGACCTTCCCAGATTTAAGAAGTCAGTATGACTGAAGTATCTTTAATTGCAAGCCACTAATTAAGCAGCACTAATTTAATATAATTTGATGCTTAATTATTTCCTCTAAAAACTGAACTGGACTTGCTTTATAAAAATATGCATATCTCTTCTTATTTAGGTAAATTGACAGTTTAAGACGTTTTCAATGATTACTAAAGATTCTACCGATTTAATTTAGAGAAGTGTGTTGCGATCGCAAAAAATAAGACTTTTACTGATGAAATCTAAGGTGAGCCAGCAGCGTCATATTCTGATAGCTTTTTTGCTACCCTTAATCTAGGTTAGGAGAACTAGCTAGTCGTCTGTGAATACGCTCTAATAGTATAGGCTGCGTGGCAAGGTGCAGGAGAAAAGGAGACAGCGATGAAAGGAGCCTTCAAAGTCCTCTTTTAGGAGAGGGATTTAGAGTGAAGGGTTTGATTATGGCGGCGATCGCCACATTACTGCTGCCGCTTCATAATTTCACTACAGTCCAAGCATGACAACCTTATTGCTAAGTTTTAATCATGTCGCCAGACTCATCCCACCCTCAAGCTAAAACGCTGATTGCTGACTCGGCAGGGTTTAATTTGCGTTTTTTGCGGAATTTTGTTTCCAATCGGTTTACTGCATTGCGGCAGATTAATATTTGGAATGTTTCTAACGTGGGTCATGGATTGCTGACGATCTGCGCCGTGACTGCGGGTTTGTCCGTGGCGATCAACTCAACGTCACAGCGACTTGAACGACAGATGCAATCTCAGTTTTTCAACCTTCGTGGTGCCGTTGCTCCGCCCACTGAAGTCATCATCCTCGCAATGGATGAAGCTTCTAATTCTCAGGCAAAAAACTTCTATGCAGCCGATCCGAAAAAATACGCCTATTTGGAACCATTAACCACTTCTCCCTGGAAACGGTCAGCTTACGCTCAAGCGATTGATCGTGTGATGAGTGCTGGCGCAAAATCTGTTGGGGTAGATCTGATTTTTGATCTGCC
>CASBQE010000345.1 GCA_949127665.1 Synechococcales cyanobacterium PMM_0083 | reverse complement strand
GCAACCGTCAGCATTGTGGTCAATGCAGCGGCAAATAACTTGCCGATCGCCAATCCCGATACGTTCACCATCGCAGAAGACAACCTGTTGACCACAGGCAATGTGTTGACCAATGACACTGATACAGATGGCAACATTCCACTAACCGCTAGCGTGATTGCGGCTCCCACAAACGCCCTTTCCTTCACCTTGCGCCCGGATGGCAGTTTCAGCTATCAGCCCACGCCCAACTTTAATGGTATTGATACCTTCACCTATCGGGCGATCGATAGCTTGGGTGGAGCTTCCAGTGTGGCGATCGCCACCTTCAGCGTCACACCAGTCAACGATGCCCCGATTGCGGTGAATGATGTGTATAGCGTCAACACTACGGCATCGATCAGCCAGACTGCACCGGGCGTGTTAGCTAATGATACCGATATCGATAGCCCTAGCTTAACGGCGGTGCTGGTCTCGAACGTGCAAAATGGCACTCTTAGCCTCAGTGCTAATGGCTCCTTTACCTATCAGCCCAATACTGGATTTTCGGGCAGCGATCGCTTTACTTACGTTGCCAATGACGGCAGTTTGAATTCTGCCAACACTGCCACCGTGAACCTGTTTGTTACCGCAGGCGTAAATGCAATCCCCATCGCCAGCCCAGACCTATTCACCACGGCTGAAGATACGCTGCTGACTACGGGCAATGTGTTGATCAACGACACCGATACGGACGGCAACATCCCGCTAACCGCAAGTTTGGTGACGGCTCCCAGCAATGCTCTTTCCTTCACGCTCCGACCTGATGGTTCCTTTAGCTATCAGCCCACACTCAACTTTAACGGGTTCAATACCTTTACCTATCGGGCGATCGATAGCTTAGGTGGCGCTTCCAGTGTGGCGATCGCTACCATCAGCATCACTCCTGTCAACGATGCGCCACTCGCCAACAACGATGCCTACAGCATTGCTCCCGGTGGCACCTTAAATATTACGCCTCTGGGAGTTTTGGCGAATGATACGGATGTAGAAGGCAGTCCATTAACCGCAAGTTTGGTTACGGCTCCCAGCAACGGCAGCTTTAATCTCAATCCCAATGGCTCCTTTAACTATGTGCCTCAAGCGGGCTTCTCTGGAAATGTCAGCTTTACCTATGTTGCCAGCGATGGAGTCTCGGTTTCTAATACCGCGATCGCGACTATCTCAGTCACCTCCAATGCGCCCCCGATCGCCCAGCCCGATCTGTTCATCACAGGGGAAGATACGCTGCTAACCACGGGCAATGTTTTAACCAATGACACCGACAGCGATGGCAACATCCCGCTGACTGCTAGCGTGATTGCCACTCCGACCAATGCGCTTTCCTTCACCCTGCGACCCGATGGCAGCTTCAGCTATCAGCCCACACTCAACTTTAATGGGCTAGATACCTTCACCTATGCCGCGATCGATAGCTTGGGGGCAGTATCCAGTGTGGCGATCGCCACCTTCAGCGTCACCGCTGTGAACACTGCCCCGGTTGCCCTAAATGACACCTATACCGTCAATGCTGGCAGTCCGCTCAACATCACGCCCTTAGGTATCCTGGCAAATGACACCGATGCCGAAGGAAGCAGCCTGACCGCCAGTGTGGTCGCCAATCCGGGCAGTGGCTCACTCAGCCTAAATTCCAATGGGTCATTTAATTACACGCCGAATGTAGGCTTCTTTGGCAGCGATCGGTTTACCTACCTTGCCAACGATGGACAGCTAAACTCCAACACCGCCACCGTGAGCATTCGCGTTAATGCGATTCCTGTTGCCTTGCCAAACACATACACCGCCGTGATTGGGGCTTCCTTAACGGTCGCCACTATCGATGGAGTTTTGCAAAATGACACCGATGCCGATAACGCTCAACTGACGGCATCAGTAGTGACGGCTCCCAGCAAAGGAACCTTGAATTTAAATACGGATGGCTCCTTTGTTTACGCCTCCACAACTGGCAGTTCTGGCATTGACACCTTTGTTTATCGGGCAACCGATGGCTTCGCAGCATCGGCTCCAACCACCGTCACCCTCAGCCTGCGAACCAACACAGCCCCCACCGCCAACAACGACTCATACCGAGCATCCACCGATGGAACGCTCTCAGTTAATTCTTTTACCGGAGTTCTAAACAATGACACCGACGCAGAAACTCCCAGTTCTGCGCTCACGGCAACCGTGGCAACGGGTGCACAAAACGGGACTGTGGCGCTGAGTGCCGATGGGTCGTTTGTCTACCGTCCAAATCCCGGCTATAACGGAGGCGATCGCTTTACCTATCGTGCCAGCGATGGCTTGGCAACATCGGGCTTAGCGACGGTATCCCTATCGGTATCGCCCAACACGCCACCCGTTGCTCAAAATGACAATTATTTGGTTGCCAGCGGCATTGCCTACAATCGATCACTGATTCTTCAGGGGGTTTTGGCGAACGATAGCGATGCCGAAAATAACCCGTTGACTGCCAGTGTGGTTTCTACTCCAGCCAACGGGGCACTCACCCTAAATCCTAACGGCACATTCGTTTACACCTCTAATACAGGCTATCAGGGAACCGATATCTTCACCTATCGGGCGTTTGATGGACTTGCCAGCTCGACAGCAACCGTGTCGATTTCTGTGAAACTGAATACGCCGCCCATAGCATTACCCGATACCTACACGGCGATCGCCGGACAAACCCTGAACGTCACTGCTCCTGGGCTGCTGGTTAACGACACCGATGCTGAAGATCCGATTTCAGCCCAACCCGTTTCCCAACCCACACGAGGAACTCTGGTTAGTTTCAGTGCCAATGGGTCGTTTGTTTATCTTCCAGGCGCAGGCTTTACCACCGGAAGTGATTTCTTTACCTATCGAGCAACCGATGGCTTCTTCGACACGGCTCCCGTTACAGTCACGATTAATGTTTCGCCATTAACCGCAGTCAACGATAACTACAGTGTTAACCGCGACAACTTGATCATTGTTCCGAGAACTTTGGGCGTGTTGGCAAATGATCTCGCTCCCAACTCCACGGTTGCCGTAGTCAGCAATCCAACTCAAGGTTCCGTGAGCCTCAGCTCAGATGGCTCCTTTGTCTACACTCCCAATCCTGGCGTAACCGGAACCGATACCTTTACCTATCGCGCCACAAGCGGCAGCAACAGTTCAACCGCGATCGTCACAATTAGCGTTAAATCTACCAGCGCTCCACCCATAGTTCAAAACGATTCTGGCTACCTAGTTTCTACCAATGGCACCTTAAACGTAACAGCAGCGGGTGTATTAGCAAATGATACAGACCCCGATGGCGATGTGCTTCGAGCAACGTTGGCAACTGCCCCCACGATTGGCAGTGTGGTTCTCAATGCAGACGGCTCTTTTAGATATATCCCTACAGTTGGCGCGGTTGGCTCCGATACGTTCACTTATCGGGCAACGGACGGAATTAACCTTTCGACTCCGGCAACTGTCGTGATTACAGTCGGTGGTGCAAATGCCGCCCCTGTCATTGTTCTGCCCGGTAGTCAACTCGCGCTCCGCAATACTGACCTACTGATTCCATCGGGTTTAAGTATTAGTGATGGAGATGCAGGTGCAAATCCGGTTACTGCGACACTGACTGCCACAAACGGCACACTAACGTTAGGCGGTGTTTCTGGGTTGACCTTTACCACAGGTGACGGCACAGCCGATGCCACGATGACCTTCACCGGGGCGATCGCGGCAATCAACACAGCCTTGACCAATCTCAAATTCACTCCAACAAACACCTACGTTGGTGCTGCTCAAATCGCTCTGGTTGTCAATGATGGTGGATTCACCGGAACAGGCGGCGCTCAAACAGGCAGCGGCACTGTTTCAATTAACGTGTCATCCGGTGCAGCCCTAGTTGCAAACATCAGTCCAGGAGCAACCAGTTCCAGCCCTACGAACCTGGCGGCAGTCGGCAACCTGCTTTACTTCGCTGCGAATGACAGCATCACAGGCAGCGAACTGTGGAAGAGTGACGGAACTTCCACTGCCACTACTCGCGTTGCTGATATCAACCCCACTGGATCTTCCTCCTCGCCCAACGACTTTACAGTAGTTGGCAACACGGTCTACTTCACAGCAAACAACAACCTCACAGGTAGAGAATTGTGGAAGACAGACTTGACAGGAACCTCCGTAACCCTAGTCAACGACCTGCGATCGGGGACATTAAGCTCTAACCCCAGCAGCTTGGTGAGCTTTAAAAATACGCTCTTCTTCCAAGCAAACGACGGCTCTGGTATCTCCATCTTTCAGCTTGACGGCAGCGGCAACCCGGTGAAATTAGTGGCATCGCCTAGCTATACAGTTCCAGGTAACTTAACGGTGATTGGGACTACGCTATATTTCACTGCCAATGGCGCAACGCAGCTTTGGAAAACAGATGGAACCAACGGAAACACCGTGTTGGTGAAAGATTTGGGTTCCGGTGCTCAGATTCAAAAGATAACGGCACTGGGGAACACATTGTTCTTTACCGCCGTTGACGGTAGCGGCACAGAACTATGGCGGAGTGATGGCACGGGGGCTAACACCGCACGAACCGCAGATCTTAACCCTGGCATTGCTAGTTCAACTCCTAGTAATTTGGTGAGTGCAAATGGGTCGCTTTACTTCTTTGCGAGAGATGCAGCAGCATTCAAACTGTGGCAAAGCAATGCTGGCGGTACGGTGACTTTAGTATCAACATTACCTTCGGCTGGGCAACTGCCTAACAACCTAGTGGCGATCGCTTCCAAGCTGTTCTTTACCGTAGATGCGGGGATACCAGGAAGTCCCGATGTTCAACTGTGGTCAAGTGATGGAGTCTCAACGGCAACGGTGGTGAGAAATATTAATGCTGCTGGCAATGATACGGTGACATCATTGACCAACTTCAACGGGTCGCTCTACTTCACCGCAAATGACGGCACAGGCAACAAGGTCTTCCGCAGCGACGGAACTGCGGCGGGAACAGTGCCGGTGAGTGGCAACTTCTCATCTACTCCAACCGGGCTAACAGTGGTGAATGGCAAACTGTTCTTCGCCGCTAGCGATGCCACCAATGGAACGGAGCTATGGGCGGTGCAATAACTCTTTTTGCAAGCCTGCCTACAAATAGTTCAAGCAGGGTTCAGGTACAAGCCAGAGTTCGCCCGATAGAAAGCGATCGCGCTCAAACCATCGGGCGGTGATGTTCTCTACTAAACCATCCGCAAATACCAGTTCTTCCAGTTGGTAAAATCTCGGATCAACAAAATCGGCACGATAAAGCTGAACCATTTCATGAAACGGAGCGCCGCCATACGCAAAAATATTCTCGATGCAGCCAAGGTATTGAATATTGGTTAACTCTGCCTGAATTTCTTCTTGAAACTCCCGCTGAAGCGCTTCTAGACTGGTTTCACCCAACTCAATCCCGCCGCCCAACGCTCGATGAAACGTCCTTTCTTTGTAGGGATCGTAGCCTTCAGATACAAACACGCGATCGCCCTGAAAAATTAACCCCAACGCCACTGCCCGAATTATCCCCGAAGTTCCCATTGCCTATCACCTCTCGCCTCTCGCCTTAGTTATATTGACTCTCGAACATCAGATCCGAGCGATGGCTTTCGCCCGTTTGCCAATCTTCGTTTTCACCTCCAATAATCACCTGTTCAATCGTGACAAAATCCTTGCTAAATTGGCGGAGTGAATTAATCAACACATCTATTGCGATCGCGTCACTGGTGCCCAAATCAAACCAGCACCGCGCCCAACCGTTCTCATATTCCACATCGCCCATATTGTGCATTAAGGCTAGCAGGCTAGTTTCGGCAACATCTTCGTCATAATCCATGTAGCCAATTTCTAGCCCAGCTTCCTGCACCTGCATATTTTCAGCATTAAACCCGCCCAGCTTGCCAATAAAAAACCAGGAATTTAAAACCTCCTCAACATATTGTTTCTCCATCTCCGATGGAACATTGCTGAACTCTAGCCAAATCCACACGCTGAATGGATTAAATTCACGAAACTGTATCTGCATAGCGATCGCTCCCAAACGTTCCTGCTTCCAGCATACGGGAAGTAGGGGTTAGGGGTTAGGGAACAGGGAACAGGGATTAGAAAAGAAAACTCACAATTCAAAACTCATAATTCAAAACTCAAAACTCCCTCTTCCCCAACACCCGAAATCCGTCACCTTCCCTTACTTTCCTCCTGCCAATCGCTCTTTTGCCTTACGCTGCGCCCGCTCCATTTCACGAACTAAGCCCTGAGGCAACTGATCTTTTTTGCTCAAAGCTTTATCAAAATAGGCGAGACTGTCTTGGTCTTTCCCTTGTTTCACCAAAATTTTGGCTTTCAGGTATTGGATTTCTGGATTGTTGGGCGTGAGGGCGATCGCGAGATCAACAGAAGTCAGCGCTTTGTCGTATTGCTTCATTTCTAGGTAGCCCATTGCCAAGCCGCGTTCTGCCAAATAGCGAGGATTGGCATACTTCTGCAACCGTTCTACCCCTTTATCAGCGCTGGCAAAAGGCAAATATATTCCTGTATAAACATCCATGTAGCCGCGCAGCATATTCAGTTCGGGGTCATTGGGCGCGATCGCTTCTGCCGCATCCAAATACTTGATTACCTGCTGCAACTCCTTCAACACTTGAGGCGTGCCTTTAATCGTGCCATCTTTCGTGAAGGCATACACGCCATCAAAAAAGTGGCTCACTGCCAGATACATATTGCCGCGCAAAGGATCGGCGGGCAATAACTTCTCGGCGGCAGTGCGGGTTTGGGTGCCGTAGCTGCGAAACTGCTCCAACAGGGCGGCTTGCTTCTCTTTATTATCTCGACCTGCCAGAATATCGTTGTAAGCTAGGGTCGCTTTCATCGATAGTGCCAACGGCTCAGTGGATTCGGTTTGGCTCAAATAAGTGGCAGCAGCTTTGTAGTCCCCTTGTTTAAAGAACGCCTCGAACGCAGCTTCGGTTTTGTCGCTAATCGCTCTAGGATTCGTGCTGCGAAAAGGATCTTTGGCAAGGGCAGAACCCGTTAATAGGGCGATCGCAAGCATTGTAGTACTCACAACCTGAGAAATGGTTTTGAGAGAGGATTTTGAATGGTGCTGGAGTGCAGTCAAGCGGTCAGTCATAATCGGTGCTTCAATAATCGGTTTTCATCCTAGCTTTGATGCCATTCTCTAGCAACGCCACGCACGGGTTGGGCATAATGAGAAGGCATTCGTTATGCTAGCTTGCTAGACGGTTCCACAAAAGCTAGGTTCCTGGTTAAGTCTATTTATGTTTATGTTGCCCTGATGGATCGTCGTGAATGTTAAATCTTAGAGATCTTTCTTATCATCCGCCTGCAACCGCTGTGCCGATTCTAAAGAAAATTAATTTGCAGGTTGAGTCGCAGCAACTTACGTTGATTGTAGGTCCCAGCGGCTCTGGCAAAAGTACGCTGTTGGAGATTTTGTCGGGGCTGGCAGAAAAAACGCAGGGCACTATCCACTGGCGCGATCAAGAGCTTACGTCTTTGCATTTACAACAGTTGAGTGGTCTGGTATTCCAGTTTCCAGAGCGGCATTTTTGCGGCAGCACAATTTTGGAAGAACTGCGATTGGGGCATCCAGAAATCACCAGCGATCGCATCCAGCAGGCATTAACCGAAGTAGGTTTGGAGCAGTTGTCCCTTAGCGCGAAACCCCATGCCCTCAGCGGCGGACAGCAGCGGCGGCTAGCCTTGGCAGTGCAGCTAATTCGTCAGCCTCATTTGCTGCTGCTAGATGAACCTACGGCAGGGCTGGATTGGTCAATGCGGCGGCAACTGGTGAGCCTATTGGCAAAGCTGAAAACCCAGTGGGGCTTGCTGGTGGTGTCTCACGATGTGGGAGATTTGCTCGAAATTGCCGATCAATGCTGGACTTTGCAACAGGGCGAACTGGTTTCAGTCACCCCGGAGAGCTTGAGAGAAAAAGCTTTTAGACCTCAATTAGTCTCCTAAATCAATAAATTACAAAGAATTTATTATGATCTTTGAAACATTAGATGATGATCAGAAGTCTAAAATTGAGATACCTGATAGCTAATTATTGGTGGGGGCACATCTGGGCGCATTTCCCTTCGGATACACTAAAACACTGTTCTAAGCTGATCAGCATTCAAGTTGCATAAAATCGGGCTTGAAACCCTTGCTGTTAGGGGATCAGGTTGGAAAAAGCAGATGACGATTAGTTTACCTTGTTCGTGTATCTCGGAGCATTAAACGACTACGTTTCACCTGAAAATTGCATTCTTCGCCCTCTATCGTTCTGCTTACTCTTCCATTCAAGGAATTCTAATGATCAAGTATTTACTAGCAACATGTTCGCTGATGGCACTGTTAGGAGTGGGGAATTTGCCAGCCTTAGCCCAAAGCACAACCTCTTCACCTGCACCTTCAAAGCCTGCACCTGCACCTTCAAAGCCAGCGATCGCAGATGATGACCTGAAAAAATTTGTGAGTGCAGCAAAAAAACTAGAAGCCATTTCCATCGATCGAAACACTCAAGTGACTCAGGTGGTGAAAAAAGAAGGGTTAACAGTGGATCGGTTTAAAGAGATTTTTCTAGCCCAAAAAGAGCCGAATGCTCAGACGACTAATAAAATCTCTGACGACGAAAAGCAAAAGTTTGAGCGGGCGATCGCCCAACTGAACCAAATTCAGAAAGAAACCCAAACCAAAATGGGCAGCGCTGTGCAAGCTGAAGGATTTGAAGTTCCTCGCTTCTTGCAGATTTTGGATGCCATTCAAAAAAATCCTGACTTACAAAAGAAAGTAGAGCAAATGCTGAAACCTGCTGGCAAATAGACATAACCGCTGACCAGATCCCCAACTTTTTCAAAAGTTGGGGATCTAAATCCAATAGCTATCTCTTACAGGATATTGCTCCTTCATGGGTTCATCTACCGATTCAGTTAGAGCTTCTCGTTTATTTAGATGGATGAGAGGCATGATAGTTGGCGTAAGTGGCGCGATCGCACTAGGAATCGCCAGTCCGGGTCATGCCGCCGATCGCATTTTTGTCGCTTACAACATCTTGGAGCGGTCAATTTCTGTCAAATCCCTGGAAGATTATGCAAAAACGGGCGTGATGGATGAGGATCTGGCTGTTTATGCTCAGTATGCCAAACCCAAAGTGCTGCAAGATCTTCGCAGTGCCCTAGTTGCCAAAGCCGATTTGAGTTCGGTAACCCTTGCCCAATTTCTCTACTCACCTCAAGGGGATGCTGCACTCAAGCGGCTAGGGCAGGTGATTCAGCCAGAATCGCGCTTGTCAGGCTCCAAGGCAATTCGAGCAGCACTGATTTTGGCAGCAGCGGAGCCAGATGGATTAACGCTGCTCAGTTTTTTGCAGAAATTCCCAACACGCGGCATTCGAGTTGATGTCGAGAGCAGTTTGCGGATAGTGGGCGAACTGAATCGATTGATTAGCCAATCCCAAAAAACGACTGAAGCAATTACTCAACAATCCTCAGCAGAAAGCGGTTCTGATCCACCGATCGCCCCAGGGTTGCTTGATCTGCGTCAGCCCGGTGCTTACAAATTTGAGAAACAAACGATCACGCTGAATGACCCAAATCGGACGACAGTGATTTCGCCGCCCGGTGCGCTTAGTGAACCTGCGATTCGTGAAACAAGCCCCACAGGAGTTTCTCCAATTGCGCGATCGGGAGCCGATTTGTTGAAAGGGCGGATTTATCCAGTCGATCTTTACCTACCCGCACCTAGTCGAACAACTGCGCCTAATTCTATGCCTGTTGTGGTCATTTCTCATGGATTAGGCTCCGATCGCAGCAGCTTTGCTTACCTTGCTCAACATCTTGCTTCTCATGGATTTGCGGTGTTGGTGCCAGAGCATCCTGGAAGCAATCGCAGTCAGATAGAATCTCTGTTGGCTGGCGTGACTAGTGAAGTGGCTGAACCCACGGAGTTTGTTAACCGCCCGTTGGATATCACTTATCTGTTGAACTATTTAGAGCAGCAAGCCCGCACGAATCCAGCCTATCAAGCCCTCAACTTGAATCAGGTTGGCGTGATTGGGCAATCGTTTGGAGGCTACACAGCCTTGGCATTGGCAGGTGCGCCGATTAACTTTAAAGAACTCGATCGCAATTGTCGCGATTTAGAAAACACCTTCAATGTCTCCTTGCTGCTGCAATGTCGGGCGCAACAGCTTCAAGCAGACCCATCGCTGAAAACCGATTTTCGTGATCCTCGGATTGCCGCCGCGATCGCGCTTAACCCCATTACCAGCGCCATTTTGGGGCAAGACAGTATCAGCAAAATTACGATCCCTACCCTGATGCTGACAGGGAGTGCAGATACGGTTGCTCCGGCTCTGTTTGAACAAGTCCAACCGTTTACTTGGCTGACGATGGACGATAAATATTTGGTTCAGCTAATTTCTGGTACTCACTTTTCGGTGATTGGCGAAGGCGAAATTGGCAGCGGCACTGAGCCTGTTGCTCTTCCACCGGAAGTGATTGGTCCTAGTCCAGAAGTTGCCCAACGCTACACCAAGGCTCTGGCTCTTGCCTTTCTTCAGGTTTACATTGCCAATCAATCTGCCTATCGCCCTTACCTCAGCGCTTCCTATGCGCGATCGATTACAGAAGCACCGATTCCACTCGATCTAATCCGTTCTTTGCCAGCCAGTAGCGCTCTCAACATCAGTAGACAGGTTGAAACCAGCAAGTAATACTTGGATCGCCCAGCCAATCCACCCAAAAGAGGAGCCTCATGATCCGATGGACATCAATCCGAAAACCCAAAAAGCTTTCGCTGCGTGCCCTATTGATTGTTCCATTCGTGGTGCTGATCTTTGCGGCAGTGGGATTAACCGGGTTTATTTCTTTTCGCAACGGGCAACAGAGTGTGAACAAAGTGGCTTCGGGGTTGCGACACGAAATCAATTCACGCATTCAAGAACGCCTCCGCACCTATTTAGAAACTCCCAAGTCCATTAATCGGCTTAATGCTGATGCCGCCCGCTTTGGCACCCTGGATCTGCAAGAGGTCAATCGGATCAGCAGCATCTTTTGGCAGCAGATTCAGGCATTTGAGTTAATGAGCCTGATCTACGTTGGTAAAGAAACTGGAGACTATGTTGGGGCGACCCGAAAAGATAATGCGGTCACCGTGAATCGGGTGAATGCCAGTGCAGGCGGATTCTACTCTACCTATGTTCCGGGCGATCGCGGTCAGCCCACCACCCTGATTAGTGCCGTGACCGATCGCGTATACGATCCGCGCAAACGCCCTTGGTACATCGCCACCACTATTGCCAAAAAGCCAATCTGGTCGCCGATCTACACCTTTTTCAACCCACCTTCTCTGGGCATCACCGCCACTCATCCGCTGTATGCGCAAAACGACAAGCTGACCGCAGTGTTTGCCACAGATTTGTCATTGGGAACTATTAGCCAATTTCTCAGTGGCATTGCTGTGGGCAAAACGGGGCAGAGCTTTATTCTGGAGCGATCGGGTCTAATGATTGCCACCTCCACACCCGATCCACCCTTCCGGTTATTGCCAGATGGCACACCAGAGCCAATTAAGGGCGACCAAAGCAGCAACATCATCACTCAGGCTATTGCAAAGCAGTTAGCGATTGAATTTGGCGACCTCAGCCGACTCGATCGCCCCCAACAGTTCGACGTAACCCTCAACGGTGAGCGCTTGCTGACGGAAGTTGCTCCGATTAAAGATGTTCTAGGGATTGACTGGCTCACGGTTGTGGTGATTCCAGAATCGGACTTCATGCAGCAAATCAACAGCAATGCTCGGACGACGATTCTACTGTGCTTGCTGACCTTGGCGATCGCAACGGCTGCGGGAGTTTTGATCTCGCGCTGGATCATTCGTCCGATTCGCCAATTGGGAGCTGTGAGCCGCGCGATCGCCCTAGGCGATTTGACTCGCCAGGTTAAGCTAGAAGGAATCACCGAAATCGATACAGTGGGGCAGTCATTTAACCAGATGGCTGGGCAGTTACGCGAAAGCTTTACGGCGCTGGAGGCGGTTAACCGAGACCTAGAGAATCGCGTTGCAACCCGGACAACCGAACTAACGCAGGCTAACCAAGAAATTAATCTGCTCAACGATCGCCTCCATCAGGAAAACCGACGCATGGGGGCTGAACTGGATGTTGCTCGTCAATTGCAGCAGATGATTCTACCCAAACCGGCTGAACTGAGCCAAATTCCCGACCTGGATATTGACGGCTTCATGGAAGTGGCGGCAGAAGTGGGCGGCGACTACTACGATGTGATTGAGCAACCCGGACGGGTGACGATTGGCATTGGCGATGTCACTGGGCACGGATTGGAAAGCGGCGTACTGATGATTATGGCGCAAACGGCGGTACGCACCTTAATCGCTGCCAAGGAGCGCAACCCCGTTAAGTTTCTGGGTGCGGTGAACCAGGTGATTTATCAAAATGCTCAGCGGATGAGTCCAGGGAAAAACTTGACGTTGGCGCTATTGGACTACCAAGACGGTCAGTTGCAAATCACCGGACAGCACGAAGAAGTATTGGTGGTGCGTAACGGCTGTGTAGAGCGGATTGACACGATTGATCTAGGCTTCCCGATTGGAATGATTGATAATGTTGATAAATTTATTTCTCAAACGCAAATTCTGCTTAACTCTGGCGACAGTGTAGTTCTTTACACCGACGGCATCACCGAGGCTGAAAATGATCGCCGCCAATTGTACGGGATGGAGCGGTTGATCCGCGTGATTGAAGCCCACTGGCAGCAGACGGCGATCGCAATTCGGCAAGCTGTGATAGCCGATGTTCACGAGCATATTGGGTCGCACCTCATCTACGACGACATTACACTGGTCGTGTTGAAGAAGAAGTAGAACAACTTTAGGATTAACAAAGATCCCTTTTGAGTCTGTGAGTGACCCAAAAGGAAAGTTGAATATCGTGAGAGAAGTTTTTATAGAAAGACTGCTGAAATATTGACCATCACATCAAGGATTACTTGAAGTATCACAGCCTTAGATAAAATTTGACTATGCGTCAGGTAGAAGGCTGCTTGAATAAGCATCTAAACCGCTGTAGGCAGGAACGCGAGTTTCAAAATCGATCTTGGTGCAAGTGACCGCTTCAGACAACTGCTCAAATGATTCAGAACGCCAGTTGCGATCGTGAATTGGCTTAGACTGCTCTCCACGAAAATATGCCATCGTTCCTAGAACTGCAACTGCAACCCAACCCACTAAAAATAATCCAGTTAAGATAACCATCTTGGCTCCTTGCAAATATTTGTTTCAACCTGTAAATAAATGTAACAGAATTGCAAGTAAACAACAAGTTGATCGGGTGTAGTAGAAACCGATCAAGCAAGTGCCGAATGACGACTGCCGAATGACGACTGCCGAATGACGACTGCCGAATGACGTTCGCCTAAAGTCTTTGTAGAAGATATGACAAATGACGAGTGCCGAATTTTGCTCTTTATCATTCTTCTCGACCTTCGACCTTCGACATTTTCCGCCTCCTGACCCTGCCTCCGCTACTGAACCGGAATCGGCATCATTCTTCGCCAGGTCTCAATCTGAGTTTGAGCTGCCGAATAGACAGTACTGCTAGAGGGAATGCGTTGGGCGATCGCGATCGCGGCACTGGGGTTGCTAGTTGCCTGCTGCTGGGCAAGTTGCAATAGTTGCGCGCTCCATTCATTGACGGCGGCGGTAGCTTCAGAGCGAATTGCAGCGGGGCGATTAATCTGGCTGGCAAGTTGGATGGCGTTGGCAAGGCTAGCCGGGAGTCCCACGATTGCCACTTGCCGAGCGTCTTGCAGGGTGCGCTGAGCTTGTGCCAAGTCACTTTGTGCCTGCGCCTGATCAGCTTCTGCTTGAATTTGTTTGCGCCAAGGAGCAGCGGCAGTTTGCGCTTCGTTGTAGAGCGATCGCCCAGACCGAATTTGATCCGCGATCTTAATGGCAGTTCTCAGGTTTCCAGCATCCGCATACGCACGGGCTTGATCCAAATAGGGTTGATCTTGAATCTGCTGAATTTGACTCGTCCACTGCTGAATTTTGCCTTGGGCTTGTTTGTAAAGGGCACGTCCCGATGTCACCTGAGTGGCTTGATTCACAGCCGCTTGCAGGGAGGCAATATCCGCAGAAAGTGCCAGTTGTTCTGCTTGATCGAGAATGGGACGATCTTGCGAAACTTGAATTTCAGACTGCCAGGATTGAATTTGAGTCTGAGCTTCCCGATAACGCGGATTGGAGGGGGAAATCAGCGAGGCTGCTGCGATCGCTGCCTCCAAAGATCCACCCCTTGCTTGGATCAGCAGACGGGCACGCTCAAGTTGAGCCAATCCGGCAATGCTGTACTGCCAGCGAGTAATCCACTGCTGTGCCTTTTGATAAAGCGGGCGATTGGGCTGAATGCGCTGCGCCTGACTAATGGCGGCTTCCAAGTTGACAACCGTATCTTGCCACGCTTGAGACTGAGCGTTTGCCAGGATGGTAAAGTCCTTTACTTCTTCTTCTAGATTGGCGGTTTTAGGAATTTTGTCGGCGATCGCGATCGCTTCTTGCAAATTTCTTCGCTCCAGAGTTTCTTCCGCCAAAGTCAGCATCTTGCGTCCAAACCCTTTAATTTTTTCTTGAGCAAGCGGGTAGATATCGCTTTCTGGACGGATTTGCTCGGCAAGTTTTACAGCCTCTAGCAGGTTTTTCAAGCCGCCATCATCTGCCAGACGTTCCGCTTCATAAAGCTTGTTGCCATCCAGTCGAGCGGTATTAATCCGAGTCGTCAACTCGTCGTATTTGGTCGTTTGCCAATAGCGATTATCCACGCTCAATAAATCGATCGCAAATTGAAATGATTGCCGCCACTGCCGCTTTTTCATCGCCCCTTCGGCATTTTGGTAGGCTTTTTCTGCCTCCGCCCAAATTGTTTGCCAGCGCTTGACCTGTGCCTCAACCAGCTTGTGAGCCGTTACACGAGCCGGAATTTTTTGGGCGGCATCAATCGCTTCCTGTAGCTTTCCTGCTTGAAACGATGCTTCCGCTATTTTGAGTACTTCCTGCGACCATAATTCCACGAGTCGATTTGCCTCTTCGCGCATGGCGTGATCGGCTGGCAAGCCATCCACCAGCGCGATCGCTTCCAGTAAATCATTTGCGGTTTGCTTACTGGCAGCAATTCGGGCACATTCAAACCGCATTGAGGCAGAGGCGAGAGGCCAAAAGACCGCTGGACAGTTGGGCAATCCGGGCAGTTGGAAAATATACGCCAACGCCAATGCCGCCGACCCACCGCAGGCAATGAAGCTGAAAATCAGCAGCGTTTTCCAGTTGAGCAGCCGTCGTCGCCAGCGATCGCCAAATTGCTGTAGCTGTGTGCCTTGAGAGTGCCTACTAGGTGGAACAACAGTCTCATTTAAAGGCGCTTTTTGAGGCAGACCGTCACGGGTTTGAGATGAAAGCGGCGGCGAAGGCACTTGCGGGTGACCTTGAGGCACATTTCCGGTTCTAGCTTGATGCTTCACCGACACTGGAACTGGGCGATTTCGATCCACCGACCCAGTGGATGGCAGCGCTCCCGCAGGATTGGGGGCTAGAGGCGGTATGCCCTGCCCAGAACGCGGCTCTCCCTGCCAATCATCCTTTGGGATGGGGGAATGCCGCGCTGGTTGCTCCTGATTTCCTGGTCTAGCCATAAATAATTGGGAGAGACGTACTCTGCCCTTGAGTCAATTCACACCGTTGACATCCTACTCTCCAACCCGCGAAAAAACCAAATTATCGAGATTGGCGATGGTGAAATGCTTAGTGTTGGCAATGGTACTCAATTTGCGAGGAAATGACTACAAAATCAGTATGAGGGCGATCGCCTCAGTTGATCAGCTCAATTGTTTACTGATTTTGCGTGGGTTTCGGCTATGCTCAGCCCACCTAAAGATCAAGTTTTCCGTAGAATAGCCATGTTTCAGTTCTATGATAAAAGTCGCATCTAGGTAGATGCTTTGAAAGCTTATGGCGAAACGGGAAGGCATAAATAATGCGTCCATTTCTAAAACTTTTCTACTGGGTAACACTGAGTGCGTTTGTTAATGGGGTGACTGGTACTGAGATCGCCCGGTTTCCAATTCTGTCAACTGCTGAGATTGCCCACGCTCAGCCAGCGCCGACTCGCAAAGCGATCGCTGATCAGCTTTACAACCAAGGACGGCAGCAGTATCAATTGAAGCAATTCGCTGTTGCTTTGGATTCGGCTCAGGCAGCCGTATCAATGTATCGAGAGTTGAACGATCGCCCCAGCACGGCGCAAGCGCTGAATTTTTTGGGCACTGTTTTGATTCAGCAGAAAGATTCAGTGAAAGCGATCGCCGCTTATCAGCAAAGTCTGCAAATTGCCAGAGAGATTCGCGATCGCCGCAGTGAAGGCAATACCTTGAACAATTTGGGAGCAATCTATTATCGGCAGGGCAACTATGCTAAGGCAATTGAAGTGATGGAGCAGGATTTGGCGATCGCGCAAGAATTGAAAAACCGTCCAAGTCAGCGAGAAGCGCTCACCAATCTAGGCTTGGCATATCGTGCATCGGGCTATCCGGCTAAAGCCGTTGCCTATGAACTGCAAAGTGTTGCGCTGGCACGAGCGTTAAACGACCTATCTTCGATTGCAGCGCCAATGCAGGCAGGGCTAGAGTTTGCCGGGTCTCAAACTCGCAACATGGGCACTGTTGCCGAAGGCTTTCGCGCTTGGTTTGTGTCTCCAGCCCTGCCGCCTGCCCCCAACCTGCGGGTCATTATTCGCAATGTCACCACTGGCATTAACCAAAATCCATCGCCTTACACCAATCGCACCTATGACAAAGGCTGGATATCAGAGGAACTAACTCTAGGCTTTGGCACCAAACACAATGGCGACTCATTTGTGTTGGCAGACGGTCAGAATAGCTTTACCTACGAAATTAAGCAGGGCGATCGCGTGCTGGAATCGGGGGCATTCAACGCCACCATCACCCGCCGTAACCCGCCGGCACTTCCCGCAATCCCTCTGCCAGGAACTCAACCATCGCTGGATGGAGATGGACGCGACCGAGCCGGTTCATTTAGATAGCGATCGCCCCTTCCCCAAGTCTTCCAGCAGGATCGCTCGTCTGTTGCGGCAACTGCAACATTGGTGCCATGCAAATATCCTCTGCCACCCATAAACTGGAGTTGTGCTGAACCAGAGATAAGAATTTCTTTTGCAAAGAACTCGCCCTGCATAACGATGATGCAAAGCATTAAAAAAAACCGTTCAAGTAGCTTAGCGTTTCGTTGAAGCGATCGCTAAATAACTTAAACGGTATAGCCATCAGAGGTATCTCGTGAAGCGCTAATGTCGTAAGTTGAGTCTAAACCGAAGACAGGCTTGAAGGGTGGGCAACTTTACCACTGCCATTCTTGCCGTTATCGGTATGACCATTGCCGTTGCGGGGGTGAATCACTCCGAATCCGCCGTGGTTGCGTTCATACAACACATTAATGTCACCTGTTGCTTCATTGCGGAAGACATAGAAGTCATGATCCACGAGTTCCAAGTGTTCCATGGCTTCCTGCACGCTCATGGGAGGCATCGCGAAATACTTAGTCCGAATCACTTCTGGAGGAAGTACCGGAGTGCGATCATTCAGCAGATCATCCACATTCGGTTGATCAACGGGCGGCTGTTCGATTAATTCTGCGATTCCCTTTGGCACCGTGTACTGCTTGGCATTGCGTTTCTCTTTATATTTCCGCAGTTGACGAGCAATTTTATCAGCAACCAAGTCAATGCTGGCATAGAGGCTTTCGCTTCCCTCTTCTGCACGCACAATTGAACCATTGACATAAATCGTCACTTCAGCCGTTTGCTTTGAGTTGATCCGGGGGTTACGCGCGATCGACAGATGGACATCTACCTCGGTAATCATCTGCTGAAAATGGATGACTGCCTTCTCAATTTTTTGATTGACATACTCACGAATGGAGTCCGTGATTTCGATGTTTTTGCCCTGAATAACCAGCTTCATGGAGTATTCTCCCTTAAAAAACAGGTTTAACTAAACCCTAGTCGGTTCTTAACTTTACCCTAGCACTTTGAATTCTTCCCAACAGGTAGCTTTAGAATGCTTTGCAACCCTTGATAATTCTTGATTATAGTTGTTTGAAATCGATGCTTTTTTGTGCAGAATTGCACTTGATTCTCCCGGTGTTTTAAAGCAATGTTACAAGCTGGGCTTTAAACTGCCGTTTGGGACATCCAAAATTCTGTGAGTTATGGTGATTTATCACTTCAGGTTAAGAATCGATTGAGACAATGCAGGTTGGTTAATTTGGGCGTTGAGCCTTATCAAACAGTTTGGGAGTTGCAGCGATCGCTGGTCGCAGAACGCAAAGCCAATCCAAACTCGCGCGATTTGGCAGATGTGCTGATTTTGCTGGAACATCCGCCTGTTTACACGCTCGGTCAAGGTTCCACGACAAACTTTCTCAAATTTGATCCGGCGCACACCGAACATGAACTCGTGCGGATTGAGCGGGGCGGCGAAGTAACCTATCATTGTCCGGGTCAGTTGGTGGGCTACCCAATTTTGAATTTGACCTATCACCAAAAAGATTTGCATTGGTATCTGCGCCAACTAGAAGAGGTGCTGATTCAAGTGCTGGCAGTGTATGGCTTGGAAGGAACGCGAGTTGGGGGAATGACGGGAGTTTGGCTGAACGATCGCAAAGTGGCGGCGATCGGCATCAAAGTCAGCCGCTGGATTACGATGCACGGTTTCGCACTCAACGTGTGCCCTGATTTGAGTGGTTTTGAGCAGATCATCCCCTGTGGCATTGCCGATAAAGCCGTTGGTAGCCTGGAACAGTTTATTCCAGGAATTCAGGTTGCTGAGGTGAGAGAACAAGTGGCGATCGCCTTCGCCAACGTCTTTCAACTGCAATTCACGACATCTTCAGATAGCCACTTTTGATGGTGCATTATTACGCAATTGAGTGTTTTTGTTTGCCATTCGCCATTCGCCTAGCTTTTACTTTGCCGTATATAAAGTTTGAAACGGTTCCAACTTGCCATCGCAGGCGAACTTAGCTTTGAATTCTAGAAGCTTGAGCGTGGTGTTTTCCACCCTATATTTCGCCTTCGAGCCGCAGTCTCCCAAGCCTCGATACTTAGAATTGATCGCCAACACGCGCTGTTTGGAATCATAAGTTGGCAACCCTCCAATCGATGAACTCTCTACTTTTTGAACTTTGCCCGCTTCGTTTTTCGTAAACTCAGTCACCGTTAGTTTTGTTACTGGCTTTTTTGCGGCAGGCTGCTGATTGACCATCAAAAATTCGTAGTTGCCCTGATATGCCGCTAGAAAGCACTGAAGGACGACAAAATATTGCTGATTCTCCAACTTGTAGACTTTGGATGCCCGTTTTGCCGCTTCTAAATCCAAAGAATCGCTGCAAAATCCCACTTTTTTAGATTTCAACAGATTATCAAGCACTGCTTTCTCCGCAGTAGACATCGCTGAATTTGGCGCTGTCGTTGGTTTGAGCACTAGTTTGGTGCTAAGTGCAGGAGAAACAGTTGTTTCTTTAGCAGAGATGTTAGAGCCAATGAGGGCGATCGCCCCAGCAAGGAATGAGAATTGAATCAGTTGCTTCACGTTCATAAGTTTAGGAAAGGGGTAAAGGGGCTGAGCAGATGAGTTTCTGGCTAGCAGATTTGCTGGCAAAAATTGCCAACTGATGGCAGATGCTCTTATATCTGACTCAACTCAACCACGTTTCCATCCGGATCTTGTGAAAAAATAGCGGCTCGACCAGAAGCACTCAGTTGCATGGGGCAATCATGCGCTTGCAATTGGTTTTTTGCCGCTTCTAAGTCTGCCACCGCGAAGGCAATATGTCGATTTCGCCCCCACTTTTCTACGTTATGTAGCTCTGCCGGGGTTCCTAGCATCAGATGGATTTGGTATCCATTCACTTCATACCAGGCACCAGGAAATTTGAGTGCGCGATCGCAGCGCTCCAAACCCAGCACCGCTCCATAAAAATGTTCTGCCTTTTCCAAATCCGCAACCAAAATAGCAGTGTGTAGACAGCGCGTTATTTTCATAGATATAGCTTCATAAAAAAATTAGGGGTATACCGTGATACGCCCCTAATTTACCTTATTCTTTTGCTAATTAATGGAGCTGACGGGAGTCGAACCCGTGTCCGCCCTGGGTATTAATACATCACTCATTCACAGGTTTAGCGTTTCTGATCCTCAACGCGGGAATCGTCCTTTATCCCGGACGATAGGATTCTCTGGTAAAGTCTTAGCCAGTTACCAACCAGAGACGGTGAACTGGAGCATCCGTTGGGGGGGTTGGTCCATCATCCTTAACGGAGTCAAATGACGGACGCTCGAACCGCTAGGGGTTGTTAGGCAGCAACTAGTGCTTGCTTACGAGCAAAGGGTACGATGTTGTTCGCATGTACTGTTTTTTGAGCCATTGATTTCCGAGAGGTAGCTCGCTCTCGACCTGCATCACAATATAACGTTCGCCAGCACGTCGAAACCGTTACAGCCCCGCGTAGTGTTTTCCTATTATAGCCTTATGAAACCAAAAGCGGTTGTATTACTATCGCAAAGAGAGTAAGCGTTCAGCGGGCAGTCGAGTGAATGGCATGAATTTGATAGACAGCCTCAGACAGGATGATTGCTGCTGCCTCTATTTCTTGGTTTACCGTAAATTTCCCGATACCGATCCGCAGCGATCCATGGATTAATGCTTCAGGAAATTTCAAAATCTGAAGCACATGAGAGGGAGTTTCAACCCCAGACGAACAGGCTGAACCCGTTGAGATCGCAAGTTTGTGGCGAATTCTGGCAACCACTGCACTGTTTGGGATTCCAGGGATCGAAATATGGAGGTTGCCTGCTAAGCGGTTGTCAAGGTCGCCATTGATTACCAAATTGGGGATTTTGCCTATCAGCAGATTCTGAAGATGGTCTCGCTTGATCACGATCGCCCGTTCGTCTTCTGCCATCTCTAGCGATCGCAACCGACACGCTTCTCCCAGCCCAACAATTCCTGGAACATTGAGGGTGCCTGATCGCAGTCCCTGCTGATGCCCACCGCCAAATAGGAGCGGCTTTAGATGACAGCCTTTGCGAACGACTAAGGCTCCAACGCCTTTGGGACCATAGAGCTTATGGGCAGAAATCGCTAGATAAGTGATGCCCCACTCCTCAAACTGGATGGGAATTCTGCCGATCGCTTGGGAGCCATCACACAAAAAGGGAATGTGGTAGCGCTGGGCGATTTGGGCGATCACCTGGATGGGGTAAATAGTGCCAATTTCATTGTTAGCCGCCATGACGCACAGCAGAGATAGACCTTCAGCACAGATCTGCTCTAAATGTTCTAGGTCGAGTCTGCCTTTGGAGTCTACTTGAAGATAAATTAATTGCGCCCACCCTCGCTTTTCAAAGATCCGGCAGGTGTCGAGAACGGCTTTGTGTTCTAGAGGTAGCAGGGCAATTCGGTGAGGCTTGTCAGGATGGGCAGGAAGACTGCCCTGAATCGCTAAGTTAATGCTTTCGGTTGCGCCGGAGGTCCAAATGATTTCTCTGGATGAGGCTCCGACTAAATCGGCGACCTGTTTGGCGGCTTGCTTGACGGCGGCTGCGGCGCGATCGCCATACTCATGATCCACACTACTGGCGTTGCCGAATTCCGTGGTCATGGAGTGATAGACGCGATCGGCGACTCTGGGATCAACGGGAGTGGTGGCGTGGTAATCCAGATAAATCACGATACTTCAGGACTATCGAAATCGACTCCTGCGTAGAGGTCGGTGAATGGGAGTGCAAAGGGAACGGTTGTGAGGTTTAGTGTTGCGGTGTCGCTTTCGGTTTCAGTCAAGACCCAGGATGTATCGGCTTTGACGTAGTGCATGACGCGAAATTGAGCTTGATCAATCAGGACATATTCGCGGAGTTCGGGAATGGAGCGGTAGTAGGTAAATTTGTCGCCTTGATCGTAATTTTGGGTCGATTTTGATAAGACTTCGGCAATCAATTGGGGATTGGTGACGGTGGTGGTGCCTTTGCCCTGGTAGACGGGCTGACCCTGAATCAGCATCACATCTGGATAGGTGTATAGCTGATAGCGCGGAATCCAGAGCCGGACATCGCCCATATAAACTTTGTAGTTTTCGCGTTTAAGCGCACCTTTGAAGGCAGCAGCTAAATTAAGCGATAGTTCATTGTGATTGGTGGTGCCTCCAGTCATAGGGACGACTTCTCCATCGCGGTATTCGCTTTTGTAATCCGCTTTTTCTTCAAGTTCTAGATATTCTTCAGGGGTGTAACGCTGGAGTTGAACTGGCATCAAGTTTTCCTCAGCAGTCTAGAGTTGAATAGTATTCTAACAAAGCGGTTTCGGCGATCGCTCGGAGTTGGGTTTTGTTGGGGGCGCTGAGGCTTTTTAAGGAGTGCGATCGCATTTGAGTGGGTTAAGTTCTTTGAGGCGATGGATGAATCTATGGCGCTTAACTTTTTCAACCAAGATAGGCTATAAACTGAGGAAGCCTTAGAGTTGTTGCTTGTGATTCAAGATTGTGTCTGCTAAAGATACTTTTCACGACATTGTTAAACGTGCATTGCAAAAAGACGGATGGGGCATCACCCATGATCCGTATCCGCTTCAAGCAAGTAGTTTTGACTTGGCGATTGATTTAGGAGCAGAAAAAGTCATTGCTGCCCAGCAAGACGATAAGAAAATTGCGGTTGAAATCAAAAGTTTTTTAGGTCCCTCTAAAATCACAAAATTCTATGCTGCCTTGGGACAATTTATTGCCTATCGAACAGCATTGCGAGTTCAAGAAAAAGAGCGAGTTCTTTATCTTGCAATTCCTAGTGATATTTATAGCCGATTCTTTGTGACTCCGTTCATCGAAGAATTGGTTGAGCAAAACCAGTTATATTTGTTGATTTACGATATTGACCAGGAGGTGATTAAGCGGTGGATACCTTAGCAACTTACCGTCAATTAGTTCAACGCTTATTGACTGAACATGCCAGTTTGGTTTGGGATAGTCGGATTAAGGCGGAAACGATTTTTGATCTAGAACACGATCGCTACCAGCTTGTTTATGTAGGGTGGCGTGGATCAGAACGTGTTTATGGCACTGTGCTACATGTTGATATTGTGGATGGCAAAATTTGGGTGCAGCAAGATGGAACTGAAGTAGGTATCGCTAATAAACTGGCTGAACACGGGGTGCCTAAGCATGATATTGTCTTGGGTTTTGATCCACCCAAAATGCGTCACTACACTGACTTTGCTGTGGGGTAGATAGGTGCGAATTCACATTGAGTTTTGTCATCCTTAATCCGGCTTTTCCTAGGAACGCGATCGCATTTGAGTGGGTTAAGTTCTTTGAGGCGACGGATGAAGTTGCGCCGATCTAATTTTTCAGAAGCGATATAGAACAAGATCGTACCAGTTCTGTAAGCAGCAAGTCCAGAAATGGTTGTTGTGGGGCTGTTATTTATAAATCCAATCGTTCTCAAAACCCTGACTAACGGCTAAAGTAATTAATGGTTTGATTTTCAACTCATACTGCATTTTAAGCATTTCTAAATCAAGTAGTTTGCTTTTATCAGAAAAACCTAAATCGATAATGAAAGATTCAGTATAAGTATTCCATCTTTTCTCAGAACTATTGTTATGAAAAACCGTCAGTCCTAAATGCTGCGCTTCTATAAGCTTATCGAAATAGATATTGTCAGGGATTTTATCTGATTTAGATGAATTAACGCTTTTGGGTATTGGAATTAAATTCCATAGTTGATTATGAGCAACAAAAGACCAAGGCAAATAGTGATCAAGTGATATATCATCTAAAGTCAGCTTTTGACCTGAATAGATACAGTGAAAACTAGAACAGTTTTTTATAACGGTTTCCCAATAAGAGGTTTGGCTTTGCAATGATTCACGTTCTCTAGGAGGAAATAGTTTATTAGCCAGTGCTGGAGTATTAGGATTGTTTCTCTGCATATATCGCAGCCATTCCCACGAAATCCAACCTCTAATAATTCGATAGTTATTTTGAATATACGAAACCCATTCAGGATGAATAATAATAGCTGTGGCATTCTGATTAAACTTGTATAAGGGCTTGCGAGTTTCAAATACTTGATCTGCCAGCAGCCTTACCTCAGAATTAACCTGGTGATCTTTTAATTTTCTTAGCTCTTTAAACAATACTTCGGACAGAATTTGAGCAGGTTTTAAGCCTGAAACCCCTACCCCACCGTGGGCGAGATCTTTTTTTCAATGTTAGCTTTATCCCTAACTTTGAAAAAATTGCTCAATCCT
>CASBQE010000344.1 GCA_949127665.1 Synechococcales cyanobacterium PMM_0083 | reverse complement strand
TCCTGTCTGCCTTCCTGTCTGCCTTCCTGTCTGCCTTCCTGTCTGCCTTCCTGTCTGCCTTCCTGTCTGCCTTCCTGTCTGCCTTTTTGCTCTCCTTGACGTTCCCCTTCTTGCAGAATCTGTTGATACCAGGGTGACTCTCGCAATACTGCCATATCCCACCTCATGATTTGCCGCACAACTTCACTATCCAACACAAAACTAGCAAAAAATGCCAGTAACGATTCCAATTCCACTAATTGTAGATCGCCCCGCAACTGACTTAAGGCGCGTTGCACCACTGTTGCCTCTCCACCATTTTTTAACACGGGCACAAACGGTAATAACGCACTCAACGACTGCTCAAACACGATCGCAGCCTCGACTTCCCATAGGTTGATGACTCGATAATCCTGATAAGCGCGAATACCTAAGAAGGTGGACTCATAGCACTCGGCGATCTTCAGGGTCGCAGGCGGCGGCAAGATGTTGACCAACACCGGGTAGGTCGGTAAGCCATACTTCTCCTCTGCTAGGGCAGCATAGGTTCGCATCCGCTGCGGTAATTTTGGGCTGTAACGCAACTGCAACTCATTTAGCACCAAAAAATCACCCTGCCCTGGACTATGGGCTTTGACCAATACATCATTCTCTCGACTGACCCACTGAAACTCTGACCCCAAAATTTCTTGGGCGACGACATCGGGTTGTTGCGTCACCCACTGCACCCAAGCGGTTGGAGCCAGACCGATCAGCCGCTTCCCACCAATATCTGCTTTCTTCACCACCGCCCTACGCTCCGATTCAAGCTCTCAGCATACTGCCATGACATTTACTTCAGGAACTTAACACGATGATTAAAGCGGGGCAATAAACACATTGCCTGCCTCATCGCGCACCGTTACCTTGATCGTGCGAAGTGAACCCTTGGTATCGGTAACTTTACAATCAAAGGTTTCTCCAGCTTTCGCAGGTCGAATTTTACCGCCACAGTCCACAGCCACCTTGCCCAAATCTTTGCTCTCAGCGCTTTTTTGAATAAAGTCATTCAATTTAGAGAGCAGCAGCATTCCCTTGGTGCCCCAGCGAAATTTTTGGGGATCGCTGGTTGGCTCTACTTGGACGGTAAAAACACCCGCATCCGAATTAATTTGGCATTCGTAGGTTTTTGGCACCGTGGCTGGGCTTCCAAGTTGAGTGGGTGCTGCCAAAGTTGCTGGACAGTCTACGGATTGAATGGTTAAATTGCCAGCTTTGCCAACTAATCCCGCCAAGTTGGTTTCCACAGCCTTGACGGATTCCGGTTTTTCCACTGTTGGAGACGGAGTTAAAGAGGGCGTTGGGCTGATGCTGGGAGCGTCGGTTGGAATGGGATTGGACAACAATCCAGTGGAAGTGGGAGACGGAGACTGAACGACGGGTGATTCCGTGGGCGCAGGGCTAGACTCTGGAGAGGTGCATCCCGTCAGCGAGATCGCGCCTGCTATAACCATCCACCCAATTCCTTTACTGACGCGCTGACTCATACGAACACTCTCCTAAGCATCTCCACCGCTTTCTATTATGCAAGTGCAAAGGGGTTGTTAGGCTGCTTTAATCTTAGTTAAAACAGTTGTTCAAGGCTGTTGGTTGGGTACTTTTTATGAAGGAGAACAGGAAAACTAATCGAGATTGAAAAATGGAGATGATAGCTTCATTACTTATTGGCATCATTGTTGGTAGTTCAATTACGTATTACATCTTGCAGAAATCACAGCAGCAAAAAACAATTAGAGAATATGAATCTCAACTTCAAATTCTGAAGGAAGATCATCAGCAAGCTCTCAAAGAGGCAAGAAATAGAAGCATAGATGGAAGCCGTGCTGTTATTAAGGGAAAAATAGCGGAGCAATTAGCACCAGTTCTCCCAGACTTTAAATACTTACCATCAGATGCCAGGTTTATAGGTGACCCTGTTGACTACATTATCTTCAATGGTTATACAGATCTTAAAGACAATGGCGGTATTGAGAGTAATTTAGAAATCGTAATTCTAGATATTAAGACGGGTCATGCATCGCTGTCTCGATTTCAACAAGCTATTGCTAGAGCTATCAATGCAGGGCGAGTACGCTTTGAAGTCGCCCGAACTGAAACTTCTGAGCAGCGGGAAAAAAATCGATATAAATCTGTGCGACAAAATCTGCCTCAAAAAAAGCACAGCATTGAGCATATTCGGAAAACATATCCACGTGCTTACGAATCTTGGAGTAAGGACGAAGACGAACGACTAAAACAACACTATAGCCAAGGCATGACAATCAATAATTTAGCTGCTGAGTTTCAAAGAAAACCAGGTGGGATTCGTTCTCGTCTTAAAAAGCTAGGGGTAACGCAATGAGCCGAATTCTAATAAGCCGGTAAACGACTGGCGATCGCGCTTCTATCCCATTCAACTAAAGCGGCAACAGCGACACATGAGCAGACACAATTCGCCAGCCTTGGGGAAACTTCCGCCAAAACTGGCTTTGCCTACCCGATCGCGCGACTCCATTCACAGTTCGGCGAAATTCTAAGGTGATTGCTGCCATATCGTTGCCAAACGGCACCACTGTTAAATGAGAAATTTCTCGCGCTAAATCTTGCGTCGGGCGATTCTGGCGAAACTGGCGAATTTCGTCAATCCCATACAGGTTTTCGGTTGCGCCAAACCGCACCACATCGGTTGATTCCCAAAACAGCGCGTCCAAGGTTGCTAGGTCGTTGGAGCAAAGGGCAGTTTCGTAGGTCAGGTGGAGTTGGGTCAGTTCAGCAATCAAGTCGGCAGGGTTATGGGTCATTGCAGATAAATTGCGTCTTGATCCAGTTCAAAAATATAGTGATAGTCGAATACGAGCGACTGAGAATGGCGAATGATTGAAAAGCCCATGTTCGTCGTGACATCCGTTGGAAAGGTGGCGATCGCCAACTCCACCAGCTTTTTCTCAGACATAATTGGCTTTTTCACATAATAATCGCGCCGCGCAAAAAATAGGTTTTCATCCTTAGGCACAATAATTTGATTAATCCGATGGGCGTGTTGAATCGGCTTAATGTAAGTCTGCAAAAACTCTTCCTGGTTTCGCTGCAAGCGATACAGCTTTTCCTGCTGATACCAACTCATGCGAAACATCATCTTAATCAATTCAAACCCCAAAATATATGAGAAGACATTGTTGCGTTCTTCCGTACTCATCACCAGCCGCAATGCCGACTCTAGATAAAGCTGAGGTTGAGTTCGCATATCTTGCGCCGAATGAATATAAAACTGACGAATGTAATGCCGTAGCGAGTTTGTATCCAGGTCAGTTTTGACCTTAAATTCCTTCAGATATTCTTTGACTTTTTGCTTTGTGTCACGATCTTCTAGAACTTTAGATACCAGCCCATCGGCAGTGTAGTCATCTAAGAATTTTGCTCGCGTTTCTGGCGCGGCAGCACCCATCAGATGACATAACGACAGCACATACCGTCGCTGCGACCAAGGCAGGCTCTCAGCCCACCGTCGTGCTTCTGGAGGAAGCTTCAGCAACAAACTTTCAGCAGGAACGGACATGGGTAGGGTCACTGACAATTCAAGTGGCTGATTCATAAGTAGTTCAAAGGCGGCGATCGCGGTATTGCACCGCCTTACTACTCAGTGTGCCCAACCTTTTCAGTTATCAACAGCCCACTTGCTAGTTTTCACATCAGGCTTGAGATCATGGGTGACGATGCTCTACCTCAATCACGGTATGGACGTTGCCGCGTGGATTATAATCGCCCTTAATTTTCACTTCCAGCGGATCACAAGCAGCGACAAAATCATCCAAAATTTGGTTGATCGATTCTTCGTGCGAAATATAGCGATCGCGGTAGCTGTTGATATAAAGCTTGATTGCCTTTAGCTCCACCACCTTTTGATTCGGAACGTAAGTGAGGTAAATCGTTGCAAAATCGGGGTAGCCCGAAAAAGGACATTTGCAAGTGAACTCAGGCAACACCAGATGAATCTCATAGCGTCTGCCAATGCGCGGATTGGGAAAGGTAATCAATTGTCCTGATTCAATCAGCCGCTCCCCATACTTCTTTTCGGTAGGCAGCAACTCAGATTCAGCCGGGATGGCATCAGTAGAAAATTGACTCATGATAGTGATGTAGAAGATGGATAAATGTGGTGAGACGTGCGATCGCGTAAGCGCTGACTTATTCAGTTTGCCAAAATTATTTTAAAGGGGTCTGAGAAAAAGATATTTTCGATTTCGTGATGGGTGGCTCGGCTGAGTATGTCACTCACTGTTGAGGCGATCGCTGAGGAGTTATTTGGTATCATCGATTGGCTAAAAATTCTTCGACTGTCAGCTCAGCTTGACGAATCAAGGCGCGTAATAAACCGGGAGCTAATTCTCGATGGTTAGGAAGCGATAGCGTTGGCTTTTCTTTATGCCAAAGAATTATGTGGCTTCCGGTTTGGTGATCGAGCAAATAGCCAAATTTCTCAAAGATTTTGATTGCTTCTTTGCCAGAGAAATTGGATAGACGATCTATTAAACAGCAACCTCACCCAGAAAGATGTTTAAAAATTGCAGTTGGACTGGCTGATTGTGTTTTTCTTGAACGTATAAATAGCCTTTAATGGCATCTCGAATGTTAGCAATTGCTTCATCCATGGTTTTGCCTTGGCTCAGACATCCGGTCAGGGCAGGAACTTCTGCGACGTAGCCTTGATATTCTGCATCGAAGGTAAAGATGACTTGAAATTTCATCTTGTTCTCTTCCAGTTTCATGGATTTCTCCTTATTTCAATTTCAGCAATGGCTTATTTAATTTTCAGCAATGGCAGCAAGGGGTAGTGATAGTGTATCTTCTCCCTCCTTCGCCCTTCGCAAGCTCAAGAAAAACGGTCACTTTTTAAGTTTGGGTTTATCGTGTGGGCAATCATTTTTTGCTGTATCCACAAACACCTCTGCGCTATGACTTCTAATGTCAATACTAAACCGATTATGCAACCTACTAAAACATCTGTGACTGTATCAAACCCAGCGGTTACGCGCAGCCCATCTGTTCCCATCTCGGTCTATCGCGAAGTTGCGAGTGAATTGCAATCTACTCGAAATTCTTTCGATTCTCTTAAAGGTCAAAATGATGATTTGGTTCAAAGAAATCAGCAGTTGCGGCTAGAAATTGAGCGGGTCGTTCAGTCAGCGCTCTACCTTCGTCAGCTTGCAGATACCAATTTGCAGGTAGGCACTTCAGGCACAGACAATTTCTCAAGTCCAGTTGCCGAGACTTCATTAATGGCTGCGACCCTGGCAAAACCGGTTGAGTTGAATCATTTGCCCGCTGCAAACCCTGCCAAAAATCCTTTGAAGCAGCTTACTGGCAAGCTTTTTACGGGGCAACCCAGTCAGCCTCCTTCGACCCAGCAGGGAGAAGCAAAAGAAATCGGTGCTTGGTGGCTAGTTTTGGTCATTTGCATGATTATTGTGACGGCGTTTGGCACCGGATTTTTGATTGTGCGTCCGTTGCTGCCTTCACGGTAGAGATTGCCTGTATGAATGCTTGAAATATCTTTTATATCTAGCT
The DNA here is from genome assembly GCA_949127665.1 of Synechococcales cyanobacterium PMM_0083. Taxonomy (GTDB): domain Bacteria; phylum Cyanobacteriota; class Cyanobacteriia; order Leptolyngbyales; family Leptolyngbyaceae; genus ULC077BIN1. Next base: position 13,973 of record CASBQE010000344.1, on the reverse strand, counting down.
ATTGGGCAGATATTTGATAAAGTGCGCGATCGCCAGAGGGCAGAGTGTGCCTTCTGTTACAAAATATTCGCTGTGGACGGTGATAGAAAGTGTCATGGTAAATAAGACAGCAGCCCACAAAAAATAAGGAGTGTAGGAGTTGAAGAAAGTTGAGGCTATTATTCGCCCGTTTAAGCTTGATGAAGTAAAAATTGCGCTCGTCAATGCAGGGATTGTTGGCATGACGGTTTCTGAAGTGAGAGGCTTTGGTCGTCAGAAGGGGCAAACTGAGCGCTATCGCGGATCAGAGTATACGGTTGAGTTTTTGCAAAAGCTCAAAGTTGAAATTGTGGTTGAAGATGAACAGGTTGATATGGTAATCGATAAGATTATTGTGGCGGCTCGAACTGGCGAGATCGGTGATGGCAAGATCTTCGTAACTCCAGTTGATCAAATCATTCGCATTCGCACGAGTGAAAAAAACCAAGAAGCCGTCTAAACAGTTTTATTCAAGTTTTTAGGAGTGCTAGAAGTATTGATGCGTTTGGTTTAATGAATTGTCGCAACCATAGACCAAGCAATCGCTTCTAGGGTTGTAAGGTTTTGTTTCTAACCTCTTGATGAGTGGCGGCTCTCCTACTTGGAGAGCCTTTTTCATTTTCTAGATTTTTGACCGCTCATGTCCATTCTTCTGTCTCAGAGATCGCGGCTTGGTGCAAGGTTTCCTCAAGGGTCTGCCAGTTAATCTGATTGGCGAGTTGATTGGCAATTAACTGCCCTTGCTGAAACTGCAAAACACGGGTACACCAAGCGTCAACGAGATCAAATTGATGCGTCACCATCAAAACAGTGGTCGCGTAGCCGGATTGTTTTAAGAGTGAGAAAAACTGATGGCGCTGACTTATATCCAATGAGTTTGTCGGTTCATCGAGTAATAAAACTTGAGGCTGAGCAATCAAGGCACGCGCGATCGCCACCCATTGTCGTTGCCCCAGTGATAGTTGTTGTTCGGTGCGAGCCAGCCACTCAGCCGGAATGTGTAGGCGATCGCGCCACTCAGTCACCTGTGCTGCGATTGCCTGTGGCGAAACGCCCCGCAGTCGCAGCGGATAGGCTAATGCGTCTTGCACCGTCATCCCCAGCAGCTTAGGTTCTTGGGGTAGCAAAAGAATTTGTTGCCGCAGGGAAACGGGGGGAATTTGAGTGTAAGGGCGATTGGTGAAATAAAGCGATCCCTGAGTCGGAGAAATCAGGCAATTGAGCAGCCGCAGCAAAGTCGTTTTGCCTGCACCCGCACCACCCACAATGGCAATGCGATCGCCTTGAAACACCTCAAACGACACATCCCGCAGCGAATAGTAAGCAGGCACAGTTGATTGATCCCTGCGCCCTATTGGGGCAGATCTGAACAGTTGCGGGGCAAAACTCACCTGGTCTACACGAATTTGGGCAGGTTGAGCGGGGGAAATCATGCTGTGAGCGAAAGTGCTGTCCAAATTGTCCAACTATCGACCACCAGCAACAGCAGCGTCAACCCTAGCAACGTCAGATACATCCACGGTTGCGCCAACGGACGCACATCACTCGTGTCAATGCCTGTCTTTTCCTGCACCAACCGCACCAACCGCGAAAATCCTGCAACTCGCATGGGAAGCAAATAGGCTTGCTCAGCCTGACTCACAAAATAATATACAAGTCCCCCCTGCCCAGTAGAGCGAGGTTTTAGAGCTTTTACCTCTGCCCACGGCAGCACCCATCCCTTCCGCAACAAGCGCGGCACCCAAGCTGGATAGGTTACCTGAATGTCAGTTTCAGTGACGATAACTCGCTCCGACAAGGCTCCATACAGTGCAATAAAACCTAAGCCAATGCCAAACCACAGCCATTTAGGGGGAATGGCAACTCCGTCCGTTTGCGGCAACAAGGGCAACGGCGCTGTCAAAGCCACATATAACCCTAGCAATGTCACCCGAATCAGCGGCGATAGGTTAAACGTTGCCGGGATTTCTGTTGAAGAAATAGATTGAGGCTTTTGTGATGATTGAGCCGATTTCACTAACCTTGCTCCATTTTTCCTACACTTTACACCCTACACTCGAATCCCTGCTTCAAGGCAGGTACTTCTGCACCACTGTCCAGCCTGTAGCGGATACCCAAATAAACCCTATTAGCAAGACTGCGTTGATGCCAACGTGCAACTGCCTTGCCCACAGGCGCTCGGTGCTAATTTGCACGGCGCTCCAGGCAGATAGAAAAACTAGATAAACAACGGCTAGTCCTGATATTAGATGGACGGAATGCCCTAATTTACCGTATTCGCCCAAGGTGCCGACAATGCCGATCGCCAGTAGCACAAGCACCAAAATTGCTAAAGTCAATCCTAATAAAAAATGTGCTGGACGCAACCAATCTGGGCGGATTTGCTCATTTTGCCTCAGCGATCGCATCCACAGCCCAGAAACTCCCAGCAGCAGATAGGCAAGCCAGGATAAACCCATTGACCACGCTGCAATTCGCCAAAGCCAGATGAAAGAAGGAAGATTCACGGGTTGATCGGGATAGAGGATTGGAAGATCACTTTTTAATTTGCTTAAAATGCTATAAAAACTAATTGGTTGAATATAAATATCTTAAAAGAGAGCAAGCTGATTGGGTGGAATAGCTGAAACCGCGATCGCGTCGATTGCAGGTCCCGATGCCAGTTTGTGAGCATGGCGGGTTGTTTCGGGTAGGCGATATTTGGTCGTGCAGCGCATGACGTAGGCGATCGCGGTGTCTAAACTAATCCGATGCCCCGGAGAGATATAAACAGGTTTTGTGCCAACACGGGTTCGCAACGCAACGCCAATCGTCTCGTTTTTATGGATTAACGGCTGATAGCTACCTTTCTCATCTGCCAGATCAGCGTGTTTGCCAACCAACAAAGATTTGGCAACGCCAATAGTTGGCAAATCGATGATTAATCCTAAATGGCAGGCAATGCCAAAACGTCGTGGGTGAGCCGTTCCCTGACCATCACACAGAATCAGATCGGGTCGAACTGTTAGTTTTTGTAGCGCATCCACCACAGCCGGAATTTCGCGAAAAGAGAGTAAACCTGGAATGTAGGGAAAGGTCGTGGGGCGACGGGAGATCGCGCGATCGCTTACTTGCAAATCATCTAGATTCAATACCGCAACCGCAGCACGAGTAATCGTTCCCGCCGCTTCAAAGCCCACATCCACTCCAGCCACATAGCGCACCTCAGCCAACTGATCCGTCAGAATCACTTGGCTGCGAAGTTCTTGCTGCAACGCGATCGCTTGCTCTGGTGAAAACGACCAATCCAGCGAAGCGATATTCATGATGTCTTTTTAAGATGAGTGAGTAAAAACGGAGCGCATCAATCCTAACGCGGTCAGAACAAGCACTGCACCAATCCAGTTAATTTGAGTTGAATGGCGATTTTTAGGTTGTAACCAAGCTTTGAGCAACCATGCTACAAAAGGCATCACGAGCCAAGTCAACAAGCAGCAAGAGAGAAAATTACTCAGCAACATCACATCCGCAAATTCCCAAGAACTTGTCCACTGCAAGGAACCTTGCAACAAACTCAACAGCATTACCGTTGGATAAAGCCCCAGCAGAGTTGCCAAAATTTGCTTCCAAGCAGGAGGTTGCGCCTCTTGCTTGATGAACCAACGCTCTAAACCTGTTTGGAAGTGCGTAATTTTGGAGCTTAGAAAAACTTGCTTGCCAATTTCAACGAGATTGCGGCGTATATTTGATTCGAGCCAGTTAGTTAGGCGATCGGGCGAGTCAAATTGAACGATAATGTACCACTTATTGCCATGTTCCACTGGTGGACAAACAGTGGTGCCTAAATAGCCATCAAACTGGCTAGCTGCCTGAGTAATTTTGTGTTGCCATTGCTTAAACTCTTCTTCTTTCTCTGAAGACACTTCATGTTCAATGACATAGCTCGAAGTGTCGTGCTTATAAAGTTGTTTTTTAACCATTTAAGTCGATGGCATGAGGGCAACTTTTTATATCAGAGTATCGCCCAAACAAAAAGCTCAGGAATAAACATCCTGAGCTTCCTATTAACTAACTTTACCACTTGATAAAAAGAAATAAGCAGTACTCTTTCTTTCATTAAATGGACTTATCGTCACTCTAGCTGTAAAAACTAGAAGCTGTTGCTGCGACGACCACCGCCGCCACCGCCACCGCCAAAAGAACCGCCTCTGTCTTCACGAGGTTTGGCTTTGTTAACTTTCAGATCCCGACCCATCCACTCTGCACCGTCTAGTGCATCAATGGCGGCTTGCTCTTCAGCATCGGTACCCATTTCAACGAAACCAAAGCCACGCATCCGACCGGTTTCACGATCAGTGGGTAGTTGAACGCGCTTAACTGAACCGTATTCTGCAAATACAGCAGTTAAGTCAGCCTCGGAAACGTCGTATGATAAATTGCCCACGTAAATTGACATATTGTCTCCAAAATCAAAAGGTTGCAGAGAGTGAGATTTCGGAGAGAAGCCTGTCAATACAAAACGGAAAAACTCGTCAATATTAGACACAAATACTACAGCCGATCTTATTCTCATCCATACTTTAACACTTTCATTATAATCGTTCTACCGAAAATTTGCCAGAGGATTGTAAAGATATATAACCAAAACAGCGATCGCATCTCTTGTTCGCAGGTCATCTTGAGACAGATGGCATCTGTTGTGGTTTCCCATATGATTATCGTTCATCTAAGTTGATGATTGTTTTGTCATCCTGCTAATTTTGTAAAGAGTTAGGCTAATTTTGCAATGACCATGCCCCCCGAAACCGACAATTGGAAACAAGCCCAAGCTTCAATTCAACAGCTTCAGACGGCGATCGCGTCAGCCGCTAGCGCTATAGAAGATGCGATCGCATCCCCCATTCAGGGCATGGTTGAACAGGGGACAGAAACTATTGGTAACATCGTCACCCCGATCGCAAAAAATCCCCTAGTAAAATATGCAACCAAATTACCAGGAATCAGTTGGTTGATGGCAGCATTAGGGCAGGTAAACGCAGAAAAAGTCGCGCAAGATGTAGCGACTTTGCAACAGCAATATCCCCTGGAAACTCCTGAGCAGTTGGCACAGCGGGTTATTGCTGAAAGTGCATTTAGAGCCGCTAGGATTGGATTAATCACAAACATCGTGCCGCCCTTCGCCTTAATGCTACTAGCGGTTGATATTGCTGCTGTGACTGCCCTGCAAGCTAAGATGGTTTATCGAATTGCAGCTATTTATGGTTTTTCGCTCGATGAACCCGCCCGGCGTGGGGAAGTTTTAGCTTTATGGGGGCTTTCTATGGGTGGATCAAGCGTCCTCAAAGCGGGACTCAGTATTGTGGAAGTGATTCCCCTTTTGGGAGCGGCAGTTGGAATCGCAAGTAACGCGGCTCTACTGCAATCACTCGGCTATGTTGCTATTCAGTTTTATGAAAAAAAGCAAGCCTCAATGGGCGACGTTGCATAGTGGGTGTGCCGTTTTTGTAGCCAACATGCAAATTAATTAGCACAAAATAAGTTTTGCCCTGAATAGAGCGATCGCTCAAATACTGATTGGCAAAGTGTATCAAGCGATCGCAGTAAGCCAGAATCAACTGGCAGTTTCAACCACACCTACCGGGCAAGAAACATTAGTGCCGCCTAGTCCGCAATATCCACCAGGATTTTTGGCAAGATATTGTTGGTGATACTCTTCAGCGTAGTAATACGGCGGTGCATCCAAAATTTCTGTCGTGATGTTCCCGTAACCTGCTTGACTTAGCATCGGTTGATAAGCCTTTAGAGTCGCTTGTGCTAATTGGCGCTGTTCATCTGAATAGGTGTAAATGCCAGAGCGATATTGAGTTCCGGCATCATTTCCTTGGCGCATCCCTTGGGTAGGGTTGTGGCTTTCCCAAAACACCTTCAACAGTTGCTCATAGGAAATCACTTTGGGGTCGTAGACAACCAAGACTACTTCGTTGTGCCCTGTCATGCCACTGCAAACTTCTTGATAGGTTGGATTAGGAGTGATTCCGGCAGCATAGCCCACTGAAGTGCTAAAAACACCGGGCTGCTGCCAAAATATGCGCTCGGCTCCCCAAAAACAACCGATGCCAAATATCGCAGTTTCCATTTCATCTGGAAAAGGAGGCTTAAGCGGGTTGCCGTTAACGAAATGACGATTTTTGAGGGTCATTTCCGCAGCGCGCCCTGATAGCGCTTCGGTCGCAGTAGGCAGAGTTGATTTCTTGCCAAATCCAAACAGTCCCATGGTTTTAAATCTCAACTTTGGAATTCTATCTTTACTCTAATTCACAATTTTGAGAACCTGCTGAGCTAGGAAAAAGAAAGTTTTGAATAGTTAGCGATCGCTGAGCTTGCCTAATTTCTAAGTTCTTTCATCAACGCATCAATATCTCTCATGAGGGTGCCCGTATCCCCTTGAGCTTTGGTTAAATTCCGAGCTTGATCTAATGCATAAACCGCTTCTTGTTTACGCCCAGATTCTTTCAGCGCCTTAGCTAACTTGTAGTGACCATCGGGATCGTTGGGGGCAGTAGCAATGTACTGACGATAAAAATTCGTGGCAGTTGAATAGTTCCGCTGCTCAAAGAAAATATCACCTAGCCCTTCTTGTGCTTCTGGGAGATTTGGGCGGAGAGCGATCGCGCGTTGATAGGCACGTAGAGCCTCATCGTAACGCTGTGCTGCGTGAAGAGATTTACCCATTTGAAGCTGAATATTCGGATTTTGCGGTTCTAGTTGTACCGCTTTGTTGAAAGATGCGATCGCTTTTTCAGCATTATTCAACTGTAGCCACGCTGAGCCAATGTGAACTCGCACCATTCCTTGCTTGGGAGCAATTCGAGCCGCTTGTTGCAGGGCTGTAAACGCTTCTTGAGGGCGTTTTAGCTGAATTAGCGAAGTCCCCAGTAGTTCAAAGCCCTTGTAATTATTGGGTGCAATTGTGGTGACGCGGCGGTAAATGTTCATTGCCTCGTCGTACTTGCCTTGACGTGCCAAGACAACTCCCATACTTAAATTGGCATTGGCATGACGAGGATTAAACAAAATTGCCTGCCGATAGGCAGAAAGTGCATCATCGTTTTTGCCTAAACTGGCAAGGTTAAACCCAAGCGCATAGTGAAACTCAGCATTTTTAGGTTCCAAGGCGATCGCCTGCTGATAGGCACCTAGAGCCGCGTCATAATTTCCTTGGCTAGCGTATAAAAAGCCAATACCCGCAAAAATTTTAGGGTTCGCTTTGTCCAAATTAGCCGCTTGCTGATAAGCCGCCAGTGCCCCTGCAACGTTACCAGAGTTTGCCAATCGCCGACCTTCTCGCAGTAGTTGAGTCAGAGGTTCGTTGGGGCTATTGGTTTTAATTGCGTTCGTCGCGTTGGCTGGGCTATTTTCCAATAGTCGCTGCCCTTGTGCCAAAGCCGGAGAAACAGTCAATGCAGCGATGAAAACAGAACCCGCGACCCATAAAGTGTGCTTGCGCATACGCTTCCTTTTACACAACTGCTGCGATTACCAAAGACCAATCATGATACAGAAAACAACCTGATAGTTGCAAAAGTTCACTATGAAGATCGCCCTTTACTTTCGCACATTCGAGGATGAATCTCAATCGGATGCAATGATATAGAACCCACTACTCAATCGCTTAAGCGCTAAAGTACTTTGCTGCGGGGTGATATGCCACGATCGCCGTGGTGGATTGTTCAGGATATAGCTGTTCGCTTTCATCCATGAACATACTCATGCGATCGGTGCGTAGCAGTTCCAATTGCTCGTACTGGTAAGCAATTTCTGGGCAAGCAGGATAGCCAAAGCTATAGCGCGATCCTTGATAGCGTTGCGCCAACATATCGCGGATATTGTCAGGATCTTGCGCTCCAAATCCCAGTTCGCGCCGAATCCGTGCATGAGTCCATTCTGAAAGCGCTTCGGCAATCTGCACAGACAGTCCGTGAAAGTAGAGATACTCGGTATAGCTATCCGCTTTGAATAGCGCTTGAGCAAACTCTGTAGCACTGTGTCCTGCTGTAACTGCCTGCATTGGGAAGACATCCATCTGTCCCGATTCTTTGGAGTTAAAAAAGTCGGCAATGCAGTAGCGCCGCAAAGATTTTTGGCGCGGAAACTTCCAAGTGACTAAAGGGGACGTGATGCCGTCACCGCCATCTGCGATATCCGGATCATAAAGATAAACAGAGTTGCCTTCCGATTGGCAGGGAAAGTAGCCATAAATGACCTGGGGTTGCAGCAGATTTTCTGCCACAATTCGGGTTTTCCAGCCCTCCAAAATTGGATAGACCGTCTCTTGCAAGAACTGATCGTACTCTTCCTTTGATTGCTCTCGCGGCTTACGGAATTGCCACTGTCCGGCAATCAGTGCTTGCAAATCTAGATGCCAAAAGATTTCATCCCAAGGAATGTCCTCAGCATTCAGAATTTTGGTGTCCCAAAACGGCGGTGTGGGGCGGGGAATGTCAGAGGCGATCGCTGCCGATCTGACCGTATCTTCAACAGTAGGGGTTTGGGATTGGGGGTTAGAGGCTGGGGATGCTGACTCTATTTTCCTTTGCTCTTCTGAGGGTCTGGCTTTCTCCTCCTCGGCAAATTCACCCAAAAATCCTTTACTGTCCTCCCATTCACCCGCTGCTTTGGCAGGCATCAGCTTTTCCATAAAGTGCAGGTCAGAAAAGGCATCTTTGCCATAGATGACTTTGCCACCGTAGGCATTTTGGCAGTCTTCGTAAACAAATTTGGGCGTAAGTGCTGCGCCGCCCAGAATCACGGGCACCTGAATGCCGCGCTGGTTAAACGTCTCCAGGTTTTCTTTCATAAAAGCCGTAGATTTTACCAACAAGCCGCTCATGGCGATGCAGTCGGCGTTATGGTGCTCGTAGGCTTCGATGATCTTGTCCACGGGCTGCTTAATGCCCAGATTGATCACCCGGTAGCCATTGTTCGAGAGGATGATATCCACCAGATTTTTGCCAATGTCATGCACGTCGCCTTTGACGGTGGCAATCAGAAACGTGCCTTTGGCGGTGTCTTTCCCGGCTTCGGCTTTTTCCATGAAGGGTTCTAAATAGGCGACGGCTGACTTCATGGTTTCGGCAGATTGCAGCACAAAGGGCAGTTGCATCTGACCAGAACCAAACAATTCGCCGACAACTTTCATGCCGTCTAGCAAGTAAATGTTGATGATATCCAGAGGTTTGTAGGTTTGCTGAGCGATCGCCAACGCATCTTCTAATCCAATCCGCTCACCATCGATGATATGGCGCTTCAAACGTTCTTCGATCGGCAGATCCGCCAGCACGTCTTTGGAACGGGCTTCTTTTGCCGAAACCCCTTCAAATAAGGTCGTCAAAATGGTCAGCGGATCGTAAATGCAGACCTGATTCTCGTCAAACTTGCGCTCATCATGGATCAAGTGGTGACAAATGTCCTGATGTTTCGGGTCAATTTTTGCCAGGGGCAGAATTTTTGCCGCACTGACGATCGCCCCATCCATCCCTGCTTGCACTGCCTCATGCAAAAATATTGAGTTCAGTACAATTCGTGCCGCCGGACTCAGCCCAAAGGAAATGTTAGATACGCCCAGCAAAATGTGGCAGCCAGGGAGATTCTCACGGATCAAGCGAATCGATTCGAGCGTGGCTTTGCCGTTGGCGCGGTCTTCTTCAATTCCGGTGGAAATGGGCAGCGCCAGCGTATCAAAGAAAATTTCGTGAGCCGGAATGCCATATTCCAATGCCTGACGATAGGCACGTTGAGCAATCTGAAACTTCTTCTCAGCGGTTCGCCCCATGCCATCTTCATCTATTGTTCCAACGACCACCCCTGCCCCATAGGCTTTTGCCAGTTCCAGCACCTTCAAAAAGCGCTCTTCGCCATCTTCATAATTGGTCGAGTTGAGGATGCATTTGCCGCCTGCCACTTTTAACCCGGCTTCCATTTTTTCCCATTCAGTGGAATCCAGCATCAACGGCAGAGTGACATCGGTAACCAGGCGAGACACTAAATCGTGCATATCCTTCTCGCCATCGCGCCCGACATAATCTACGTTTACATCCAGCACATGGGCACCTTCACGCACTTGCGATCGCGCCACAGCAACCAACCCATCCCAATCTTCCGCGTTCAGCAGTTCTCGTACCTTTTTCGAGCCACTGGCATTCAGCCGTTCGCCAATAATTAAGAAAGAATTATCTTGATCATAGGACTGGGCTGAGTAGATGGATGCAGCCGCCGGTGGATAATTGAATGCAGGACGAGGATCGTCTTGAATCGCGCTGCCGTTTAACTCCCAACGAGGAATGCGAATGGGTCGCTCTTTAGGTTTGAGTGTCTTCGCGAGTTCGGCAAGCTGATGAATATGTTCGGGGCGAGTGCCACAGCAGCCGCCGATAACTTGCACGCCCAAATCTTCGACGAAGTGCAGCAATGCCATTCGCAGTTCCATCGGGGTCAGCTTGTAGTGAGCGTGACCGCCGACATTTTCGGGAATGCCCGCGTTGGGAATGCAGGAGATCACAAAGGGCGAATGTTGAGACAAATATTTGATGTGCTCTGCCATGCGATCGGGTCCTGTGGCGCAATTAAGACCCAAAATGTCGATTGGAAAGGGTTCCAAAATGGACAGCATGGCGGCAATATCGGAACCGACCAGCATAGTCCCCTGCACTTCCATTGTCACAGAAACCATTAGCGGACGGCGATCGCCCTTTGCCGTAAATACTTCCTCAATCCCGTTCAGCGCCGCTTTAATTTGCAGCACATCCTGACAGGTTTCAACTAAAAACAGATCGACACCGCCATCCCACAAGCCTTCCGCCTGCTCTCTAAACGAGGCTTTCATCGTGTCGAAGTCAATATGCCCCAGAGTTGGCAATTTGGTTGTGGGACCGATCGACCCTGCCACAAAGCGTGGTTTTTCGGGCGTAGAAAACTCTGCCGTTACGCTTTTCGCCAGTTCTGCCGCCTTCTTGCTGAGAGCGTAAGCTTGATCCGCCAAGTCGTATTCTACTAACACAATCGAAGCAGAGCCAAACGTGTCGGTTTCAATCACATCGGCACCCGCTGCCAAAAAGTCGCGATGCACTTGGGCGACGGCTTCGGGCTTGGTATGAATCAAATATTCATTACAGCCTTCATACTCGGCTCCGCCAAAGTCTTCTGCGGTCAGGTTTTGCACCTGCAAATTGGTTCCCATCGCTCCGTCAAATACTAAGACGGGGCGATCGGGATGATAAAGACGCTCAAGAAACGGGCTGTTCATCAATCACTCTGAGATAAAACGCTAAAACGACTAGCCTGTCTGACAATTCAGCTTAACCCATCCCGCAAAAAATCGTAACCACTTTGGAATGACGATTGACGAGTGACGAGTGAGGCTTGAGGATTAAACGCGATGTGCAACTAATTTGCCCAGCCCTCTCCAAATGGCTGGGGTGTAGTTCGCTTCGCGTAGAGTGGGCAGTCTTTGCAGGTAGTCGAGGAAAGTCGCACATCGGGTTACTCCTTATCTTTCGCCATTCGCACTACGCCATTCGCCATTCGCACTACGCCACTATCCTTGGCTTGCTTCTAAACGTTTGACTAATACGGCTCGATTTTGTTGAGCTTTAGTGTCGCTGGGGTTGATTTCCAGGACTTTGTCAAAGCAGGCGATCGCGTCTCGCAACTTTCCAAGACTAACCATCACACCGCCCCGATTGTTCCAGGCACGGTGGTCATCGGGGCGCAGTTCCAGTGCTTTGTCGTAGCTGGCGATGGAATCTTCTAGACGATTTAAATTTTTCAGCGCTACACCCCGATTAAACCAGGCTTCATAAGAAGCGGGTTTAAGGTTTAAAGCATGGTCATAACTGGCGATCGCTCCCTCAAAATCTCCCAGTTTCATTTGGGAACCGGCTTGCCCATACCAAGCTTCCCAATGCTCTGGCTGAAAAAAGATTACTTTTTGATAGCCGTTAAGAGCGTCTTGGGAATGCCCCGCCTGTTTTTGCCCATTTGCCCAACGAAACCACAGGTCGCCATCATCATTTTGCAGTTCCAACGCTTTGCCATAGCTGGCAAGGGCAGCCTCCCAGTCTCCCAATTCTTTCAGGGAATCTCCTCGAAAAACGAGCGCTTCATAATAGCTGGGTTGCAATGTCAACGCGGTATTGAAATGCTGAATTGCCCCTTCGTATCGATGAGTTGCATAAAGGCAATATCCCTGGCAAAACCAGATATCTTCAAAGTTGGGGTGACGTTCTAAGGCGGTGCGGAAATACCCGATCGCAGCTTCATATTGTTGGGTGGCATAGAAGGCTAATCCTAAGCTGTGGTGAGCAGTCTCTAGATCTGGCTGCAATGCTAATGCGGCTTGATACCCATGAATAGCGGTGTCGTAGCGCCCCAGAGAAAACGCTGCCCAGCCGAGATGGGAGTGAAGCACCGCATCGGTGGGATTTAGCTGAATAGCTTGCTCAAAATAGGCGATCGCGTCCGCATAATTCCCTTGTTGGGTTAACTTCAACCCCTGTTCAAAAGCATTCCCAGCACCAGCCACATCAAGTTGAATTGTCTGACTCACAAGACGACCTCTACGCTTCCATAATCTCTGATTGCTGCACTCAGAATACCCAGATTTTTAGCCCACATCACAATTTCCGCCAAAATACTCCGTATAGCTACTGGAACATGAGGCGCTTTACATATATTTTCATAAAGCTACACAAATCTCTGTGATTTATAGAAGTGATAAGGAGCTTAAGCCCCTCGTTGTGCAAGGGTTTGTTTCACAAATGATTTAGGATTGTCATAACATCACAAAAAACTTTCTTGAAGTCTAAATAACTAAAGTAATGCCACGCATCTTAGACTTACATGATTTTATCCCAAGCCTATAAAGTAACAGTGAAGACACAACGCACCTAATATTTTTATGCAAGTATATTTACATTTAGGTAAGCAAAAAGACTAAACCAAACTGTTTTGAAAGTCGAACCTGAATGCTTCTAAGGCAATTGGTCAGATTGACTGTTGTAATTCGCATTCAATTTTTATCTCAAAAAAACCATAAAAAACATGAAAGCGATCGCTAATCAGGGTACTTTGACTAGATTCAAGCAGAGTTCAACAGTGCAATCTACTTCATCTACTCCTTGGAATTCAAAAGTAACTCATTGGACGATCGCCGCTCCGTTTATTCACGATCTGGAGCAAGATGGACAATGGTTAGCTCCTTATGTTTCGGGCGATCGCCATCACTTCAACATTATTCCCCGTCCCAAGCCGCTCCGTTCTTGGCACCATCAATCATCCGCATTTACAAACTATGCCGAGTGGTTAACTTATTTAACGCATGGCAAAAATGCCGCTCAAGCGGCTGAAGGCGGAGTGATTACGGTCTTTCCGCAGCTTGCCAGTGCCGTTGGCATGTATCAACAGCTTTCTGGGAAGCACATTCCTGTCGTTGCGTGGCTGTTTAACGTAGGCACCTGCTACTCAGGGCTACGCCGCTGGGTAGCGCAATCAAGTTTGCAGCACATTGATCGATTTGTGGTGCATACGCGGCGTGAATGCGACCTATACAGCCAATGGCTAGGATTACCAAAAGAGCGATTTGTGTTTTTCCCTTACCAAGTGGCTGATATTCCCGTCATCTATGAGGAAAATACAACCCAACCGTTTATCGCCGCGATCGGGTCAGCCCATCGCGATTTTCCGACACTTTTTCAAGCCGTGAAAACGCTCGAGATACCTGCTGTGATTGCATCTGGCACTCATGCACTGGCGGGTCTACAACTGCCATCACAGGTGCAGGTTCCGCTCGGCATTGGGAAGCAAGACTGCTTGCGATTGGCACAAGAAGCCCGAATTAATATCGTGCCGATGAGAACAAATGACCAGATCACTGCTGCCGGACAAGTCACTATTGTTGAAGCCATGCGCATGGGACGAGT